>JAUVBO010000594.1 GCA_030591195.1 Pseudomonadota bacterium | reverse complement strand
GACAACCCCCAGGGCCCAGGCGCGGCCTTCTTCCTCAGCTCGGCCGAGGAAGATCAGGGTCCCGGCGGCACCGCTCCGCTCGGCTGCATCGGCCTCGGCGTGCGGCGGTTCGACGTCCGCGGCGAGCCGCGCACGGCGGGGATCTACGTCGACATGGCGGTCGACCGCCGACACCGCACACTCTTCCCGGCGCTGATGCTCCAGCGGGCAGCCCGGGCGGCGGCGAAGGAGCGGTTCGACTTCGCCTACGGCGAGCCGAATGAGCACGCGGTGAAGGTCTTCGTCAGGATGGGCTACCAGCAGGTCGGCCGCATGCGTCGCTTCGCCCGGGTGCTGAGGCACGCCCATTATGTCAACCGGGTGGTGCCGAACCCGACCTTCTCCCGCGTCGCGGGAGGGGCGATCGACCGGCTGGTGGAGCTCCGCGAGCTCTTCCGCGCGCCGCCGATGCGATCGGTGCGCTTCGACTGGATCGACGCCGTCGACGAGCGCTTCGACGACCTGTGGCACGCGACCCGCGGACGCTTCACCGTGGTCGGGTACCGTGGCGCGGACTACCTCCGCTGGCGTTACCGGCGGGCGCCGCAGCCGATGCGTTGCGACCTCTGCACCCTCAGCGACGCTCGGACCGGCCAGCTGAAGGCCTATGCGGCGGTGCATGACGAACGGCCGGCGGCGGCCCTGTTCGACCTCTTTGGCCCGGTGGAGCAGCAGCTGAGGCTGGTCCGGGCGCTGATGCCCGAGCTGCGAAGCCGCGGCTACGAGTCGATCTCGATCAACCTCCTCGGCTCGCCCCTGCTGGTCGACGGGCTCCTGGCGCTCGGCTTCAGCCAGCGGGAGCTCGGGCTGACCGTGATCGTCGATCCCCAGGGACAACCGGCCGCCGCGAGCCTGCTCAACGCCGCAAGCTGGCACCTGACTGATGGCGATCAGGACGGCTAGCTCGCACCCCTGCGCGTTTCCCCCAGCGCGTCATAGGAAAAACTCGCAAGTCCATCATTTCCTCACCAAAATCGCCGTCGAGGACCTTCAAATAATGGTGCCAAGCGTGGTATCTCGAGGATGACTGACGGGTCATTCCTTGGGGCGCTGTTTCCTACGAGGGTGATGGAGCGACTGATGGACAACGCATTCAGCGGTATGAAGGTATTCTCTGCCACCAAGGCCCGGGACCGTGGCGAGCTCGGCGAGCGCGTCACCGCCTGGCTGGACGAGCATCGCGACGACGTCGAGGTGGTCGACAAGACGGTCACCCAGAGCTCGGACAACGAGTTCCACTGCCTCACCATCACCCTCTTCTACCGCCACAAGGACTGAGCTGGGGCGGGGGCCCGTCCGTGGCCCCGGCACCGCATCACCGCTCCAGCGAGCGTTCGGCGGCAGCGCTCCGGCAAAGCCTGAGGCTCCTCAGCTCAATCGCGAGGCGCCGTCCAGCGAGCATGCGAACGCAGCGCTCCGGCAAGGCCTGAGGCTCCTCAGCTCAATCGCGCGGCAGTACCACATCGAGGCCCGAAGGGCGCGGTGGGAGGGGGGCCCCAGCGCAAGGCGCTGGGGGGAGGGGCGCCAGCCCCTCCTTATGAACACGTCGGCGAGCAGAGCTTGACGCCCCAAGGGGTCGGGCAGCACTTGTGACCGAAGCAGTCCGCGTCCGTGGTGCAACCAAAGGGCGTCGCCGCGTACGAGTCGCTCGGGTGCGGCCAGGTGTCGGCCGGGATCGACGTGTCAGGCCAGACGTACTGGTCGGCCGGCTGGCCGATGTCGGGGATCGTACCGATGTCGGGGATCGGCGCGGCGGTATCGGGCTGGGGCGCAGCCGTGTCCACCTCGCCTGAATCGACGGCCACCTGCGAGTCGCTGCTGCAGGAGCCCAAGATGGCCAAAAACGCGACACAGGCCAGCGCCGAGCCGAAGAACAACAAGGATCGCTTCTGTAACGAGGGATTGCGTCTAGTCATTGCAGTTGCTCATCCTTTTGTGGGCGAGGCTCCGTCTTACCAAACAACGCGTCGCGGTGGAACGTGAAAATCGAAAAAAAACCTGTTGCATACGCTATACCATGGCCGCCGGTTTCGTAACTTTTGGAGATCAAATGACACCGGAGATCTCGGCGGTGGTCGGCGCAGTGGCCACTCGCCCCATACCATGACAGGAATGTCGTACTTTTCGCGCCAGTGAGTTGCGTCCGCAGCGCCAGCGACGGACCGAACGCGCAGGGGTGGCAATCGGCTTGTCTGAGCGGGCCTTGCTGCCAAGACCCTCCGAGCTAGACCGGGCTGCTGCGCCGGGGTGACGGCTCAGCCCGCAGCGTCGGTCGATGAAACAGCGACCGAGCCAGCACGCCGTGCGGACGCCTTTTTGTTCCCCGCCTCCCACGCAACCCGGTATACTTTCGCCGGTAATGGCGAAGAAATACGAAGTCACTGCAATCACTTCCGACCGTCCGGCACTCCGGCACCTGACTCGCGCGCTGGCATCCGCAGGCTTCCTGGTCCACGAGTGTTCGTTCGACCGTTATCAGATCGCCGACGAGCTGGACAAGGAACGCGACCTCTACCTCATCGACGGCGATGAGAACACCACCGAGGCTGGCTGGCTGTTGCATCAGCTCGTCATCCGCGAGCAGGGGCTGGTGGATTCCTCCATACTCAGGTCGTTGGTCTTTGCCCACGAGGCGGAGCACAACCGGGTGCTCGACCTGATCAGCGACGTCGGGATCTACAACTTCATCAGCCGGCATGGCGACAGCAGCCAGAGGATGCTCGACGAGGGTGAGCTGATCGTCAGCTGCCGGAAGCTGCTGACCAAAGACATCTTCGGGCTCGAGAAGTACTTTGGCATGTGGGGCCTGGAGCACTACCAGCACACCATCGCCTCGAACCGCGACAAGATCGATGCCATCGAGCAACTCGAACGGTTCCTCAGCGCCGTGGTCTGCAACCGGCGAATCATGCCTGGCATCGCGATGGCCGCCGAGGAGCTGGTGATGAACGCCCTGTTCGTCGCCCCCCGGGACGAGCAGGGCAAGATCAAGTACGCCAATGTCGACCGCCGCGACCCCTTCACCCTCGAGGCCGGCGAGGAAGCGACCATCAGCTGGGCCTGCGACGGCTGCTACGTGGGACTGTCGGTCTCCGACCCGCACGGAAGCCTCACCCGCGACGTGGTGATGCGGTACCTCAAGCACTGCTTCCACGGGACGAAGGAGATGGACGAGTCGAAGGGCCGCGGGGCCAAGCTGGGCCTCTACATGCTATTCAACACCTGCACCCAGCTGATCTTCAACCTCGATGAGGGCAATCGCACCGAGGTGGTGGCCCTGTTCTACATCCGGGGAGGGGCGAGGGCCTTCAAGGAATCCGGCCGCTCGCTGAACATCTTCTCGCGCTGATCCTCGGCTACTCGACGTCCGCGACGTCCGCGACGTCCGCGACGTCTTCGCCGCCTCGCAGTTCCTTGGTCCGTTCCTTGTGGGCAGCTATCGCCTCCTGACGGGCGCTCTTCATCGCGTGGGGCGCGAGGCGACCGCAGGTGCCACGCGCGTCGATCGGCTCGCAGAGCATTCGACACCAGGTCGCCTTCTGACGGGTCATGGGGCAGCTTAGGGTCATGAAGGGTCGTAGCCGTCGGGGTCGCTTGCGCTTGCGCTCCGCCAGTCGGAGCTGAGAGCCCTGCATTCGTTCCTCCTCGAGCGAGTGGGCGGGGATTGTCCCGCTGAACTGGCTACGCTCGCCGGCTGGACCCGGTTACCGGCGCTCGGGTGGTCAGAGGAGGATCGCCCCGGGGTACTGCCAGTCGTAGCGCAGGTGCCCGTCCGGAAAGAAGATCAACTGGCGCAGCT
>JAUVBO010000015.1 GCA_030591195.1 Pseudomonadota bacterium | reverse complement strand
GTTGCCATCGAGCTGCGGAGGGCAGGTGAGCTGGCCCGAGACAGCCCACCGGGTCGTGGTCAGCCCGACGATGTCCCTCGCCGAGGCCGTCGCCAACGCCGAGCCGAGCACGACCCTGCTGCTGGCCGACGGCATCCACCGCGCGCCCGGGGGTATCCTCCTCGAGACCGAGCAGCTGGTGCTGCGCGGCGCCAGCGGCGATCGCGGCCGGGCCGTGCTCGATGTCGAGGACGCCGAGGTCGGCATCGGGATCCGGAGCAGCGACGTGGTGGTCGCCAGCCTGAGCGTCGTCAACGCCCGGAGCGACGCGATCCAGATCAAGCCGCGGCACCAGACGATCGCGGGGATCGCGCTGTATGACCTGATCCTCACGGACGTGCGCGATCACTTGATCCACGTCAGCTCCGACCTCGATCACGACCGATACGTCGACGACGGCACCATCTCCTGCTCGGAGATGGTCCTGTCGGACGAGCAGCGGGCGGCGGAGCCACACTGCGAGATCAATGGCGTGACGATCTCCGGCGGCCGGGGCTGGAGGGTCTCCGACAACCGGTTCGAGGGGATCTGGTGCCCCGGCGAGAACGCGACCGCGATCCTCTTCCGAGATGGCTCGCGGGACGCGCTGGTCGCGCGCAACCGGCTCCTCGACGTGAGTCACGGCATCCGCCTCGGGCTGCGCGAGCCGGACTCCGACGACCCAGCGCGCCGCTACCCCGACGGCGGCTGCAGCCAGGGCAGCAGCGAGCACCTGGACAACATCGGTGGCGTCGTCCGCAACAACTTCATCACGGTCAGGGCCCACGTCACCGGGCACGACTCGGGGATCTCGGTCTGGAACAGCTGCGACACGGTGGTGGCGCACAACACCGTCTTCTCCGAGGTCGAGCCCTACTCGTCGATCGAGTGGCGCTTCCCCGCGACCCAGCTCGCGCTGAACAACAACCTGGTCAGCCATCGACTGCTCGAGCGGGACGGCGCCAGCGCCACGGGCAACCGCGGCTCCGACGAGGCCAAGGCATCCTGGTTCGTCGACGTCAGCCGCGGAGACCTGCACCTCGTCGACGCCGCCGGCGGGGCGATCGACCAGGGTGAGCCGCGGCCGCCGGCCGACTGCCCCCACGACATCGACGGTGAGACGCGCGATAGCGCCCCCGACCTGGGCGCCGACGAGTGGCACCGAGCGGCGCCCTGACCCGCTGACGAAACTGTGCTAAGTCCGTCGGCGAGAAACCGGGCGCCGGAGTCACTGCCGAGGAGATGAAGATGCGCGCGAATCGCCTAGTGGTTGCTGCCGCTGCGGGGTTGACGGGGATGCTGCTCGCCGTCGGATGTAGCAGCAACGGCGACTCGAACCCGAACGTCGATGCGGCGGTCGACGGACGGACGGACGACGCGGTCGCGCCGGACGGCGGCGCTGACGCCGAGCCGACCGAGGCTGGTCCCCAGCCCGATGCCGATCCGCTCGAGGGGCTCGCCGCCGAGTGCCCGGGCAGCGAGGGCTGCGCGACCAACGATGGCGAGCTCTTCGCGGGGGCCGCGGCGGTGGACATCTCGCCCACCGCCTACGAGGTGACGCGAGTGGCCTACCTCCGCGAGGAGAGCTACTGCGTCGCGCCCACCCCGGCGGCACCCTTCGGCCTCGCGCGGTGCGGCAAGCTGGCGAAGAACGCCCAGGGCAAGCGCGCCGACTGCGGGCTCGACGGGGTCTGCCCCGGCGACAAGCTCAAGACCCGCCTCGGCTGCGACGACGGCAAGCCCTGCTCCGCTGGACTCACCTGCAACGTCGCCGAGCAGGCCTGCTACCTCGACTACGGCGCGCCCGACGCCGACGGCTCGGAGGGCGACGGCGTGGCTGACTGGTTCCTCGACTGCGGGCGGGATCGCGTCTGCCCGTGTCTCGATCCCGAGGGCGCGCCGGCCTACTTCGGCGCCGGCGACAAGTGCCTCACCGGTCACGCGGCGAACCCGGGCTACCAGGCACCCGATGCCGACGGCTCGGAGGGCAACGGCGAGCTCGACGCGATCTGGTTCGGCGGCTTCACCGCCGACCTGGCGATGATCGGCAAGCACGACAGCATCTGGGCTCGCGCGCTGGTGCTGCGCACCGGCGAGACCACGGTGGCGATCGTCTCGCTCGACCTGGTCGGCGTCTTCTACGACGACGTCAAGCGGATCCGCGCCAGGATCGCCGCGCAGGTCAAAGACCACGACATCGACTACGTGCTGGTCTCGGCGACCCACAACCACGAGGGGCCCGACACCATGGGGTACTGGGGCCCGGAGATGGCTTCGGGGGTGAACAAGGCCTACCTCGCCGAGGTGCTCGACAAGGCCGCCAAGGCGGTGGTCGACGCGGCCGCGGGGATGAAGAAGGTCAAGCTCGTCGCGTCCCAGATCCGCACCGGCGCCGCCGGCTTTCTGCGCGACAGCCGCGACCCGCGGATCTTCAACGACCAGCTGATCGCGCTCAAGCTCGACGACGCGACCACCGGCGAGACGGTGGCGACCGTGGTCAACTGGGGCAACCACCCCGAGGTGCTCTCGAACCACAACAACTACCTCACGTCCGACTTCTGCCACTATGTCCGCGAGGGGATGGAGCAGGCGATCCCGGCGGTGGGCGACCTGCCCGCGCTGCCCGCCCTCGGCGGGGTGGCGATCTACCTCCAGGGCACGGTGGGCGGCCTGATGACCCCGCTCCGGGTCGACGTCCCGGCCCGCGACGGCACCCTCAAGACCCACAGCGACTGGGACAAAGCCGAGGCCCTCGGCATCAACGTCGCGGTCAAGGCCCGCGAGGCGCTCGCGGTCGGCGAGGAGATCGCCGCGCCGAGGCTGTCGGTCTGGGCCAAGCGGCTGCTGCTGGCGGTGGACAACAACACCCTCGTCCTCGCCTTCCTGGCGAAGATCTTCGACCGCGAGGCGATCAACGAGGGCGGCCAGCTGAAGCTGATGACCGAGGTGACGCTGATCCGCCTCGGCCCGATCACCTTCTTCTCCTTCCCTGGTGAGGTGACGCCCGAGATCATCTACGGCGGCTTCGACGGCTCGCTGAGCTGCGGCCAGTCGATCCTCAGCGAGGGCAACGAGAGCCCGCCCGAGCTCGCCAACGCGCCGAAGGGCCCCTACCTGATCGAGCGCCTGCCCGGCAAGTACCAGGCGCCGGTGGGCCTGGGCAACGACGAGCTGGGCTACATCGTACCGGCCTGGAACTTCAAGCTCGGCGACCCGCCCTACCTCGAGAGGGCCGAGGGTGACCACTACGAGGAGACCAACTCGATCGGCCCCAACGCCGAGCCGCGGATCCTCGCGGTCTACGACGAGCTGCTGCTCCACGCCGGCAAGTAGGCTGCCACCCTAGCGATGCATCATCAGCCAGGGGGCCGCGACCAGCTCGACCCAGGGGCCGGGCAGCGCGCGGATCGCCTCGGCGAGCGCCTCGAGCTGGGGGTCGCGCAGGCCGGCCTGCTCGCGCAGCACGGCTCGCACCCGCTCGAGGTAGTACAGGCCCCGGCGCTCGGCTGGCCCGGCCGGCGCTCGCGGGGTCGCGTTGACCAGCACCTGAGCGCGCTGGGCGAGAGACAGCTCGTCGGGCGCGTGGTAGGCGCACGCCGGATCGGGGTTGGAGAGGTAGACCAGGCAGGTCCGGGTGCGGCCACCATCGAGCAACCGGGCCTGTTGCTCCACACGGAGGTAGCCGTTATCGAGCGCCGGTCGATGAACGTCGAACCCCTCCCGGCGGTCGGTGACGGCGAGCAGCGCCTCGCGGACCTCCTGAGGATAGGCGAGCAGGAAGCCGTCGATCCCCTCGCCCGCTGACGGCTCGGTGCCGAGCACCAGCGAGCGGTACCAGGAGCCCCGCCGAAACCGCCCGAGGGGATCGCCGAAGGCGGCGAAGCTCTCCCCAGCGCGACACTGGCTCCGACTGCTGATCTTGTTGAAGCTGCGCCGGTGGCCGAGCAGCCGCGCCGGGACGACCTCGAGCACCGCCTCGGGCAGCTCGGGGCTGAACGGCAACGAGCCGTAGCCGAAGATGTACAGCGCACCCGGGCTCATTGCCGGACCAGCTCCCGCGCGAGCCCCCAGCGGACCCCGCGATCACAGACGCGCAGCCGCTCGGCGCCGAAGTGCTCGAGGACCCCGTCGACGATCAGCGCACCACCGAGGATCACATCGGCCCGCTGGGGCTCGAGCCCGACGATCGCCCGGCGCTCGGCGAGCGCCATCCCAGCGTAGCAAGCGATCTGCGCCGCGATCTCGCCGCGCTCGAGGGGCAGTCCGTTGACCTGCTCGGTGTCGTACTCGGCGAGCGCGAGCTTGACCGTCGCCAGGGTGGTCACCGTGCCCGCCACACCCACCAGCGCCTGCTCAGCCCCGCTCGTTGCGGGGCGCGGGTCGAATGTCGCCGGCAGCTCGCCGAGCCGGGCCGACACCTCGGCCCGAGCCACCTCGAGCTCAGCCGCCAGCGGCGGATCGCCCCCCAGGTAACGCTCCGTGAGCCGCACCGCGCCGAGCTCCAGGCTGGACAGCTCGACCGCCCCTCGCCCCGGTCCGTCGGCGCCGCCCACCAGCACCAGCTCGGTGGAGCCACCGCCGACGTCGAAGATCACCGTCCCCGGGGGCTGGCTGCCAAGCGCACCGATCACGCCGACGACGACCAGCTCGGCCTCGCGACGCCCGCTCACCACCTCGATCGGACAGCCGAGCAGCGCCTCGGCAGCGCGCGTGAACCGCTCGCCGTTCGTCACCCGCCGCAGCACCGCGGTGCCGATCGCGCCGACGCGATCCACTCCGAGGTCCCCCATCTCGGCGACCATCGCCTGCAGCGCGGCGAGGGTCCGCGCCACCGCCCCGGCGTCCAGCTCGCCGCTGGCGTCGACGCCCTCGCCCAGTCGGGTGATGGCGCAGCGCTCGTGCAACCGGACGAGCCCTCCCCCCTCGGCGCGCACCACCAGCAGCAGCACCGAGTTGGTGCCGATGTCCAGCGCGGCGGCGATGGTGCTCACGACAGGCCCTTCAGCAGCGCCCGGGCGATCTCGGGCAACACCGCGCCCGCCGGAGCTCGCAGGGAGAACTCGGCCACCTCGGTCACCGCCGTCGGCTCCGGGTTGACCTCGACCGTCAGCCGCCCGGCCATCCGCGCCACCACCACCGGCTCGGCGATGTAGGGGAACAGCGCCGAGGTGCCGACCACCAACACCAGGTCGGGTGCGTCGTCGTAGAAGGCGCGCCGCAGCCGGTCCACCTTGTCCTCGGGCAGCATCTCGCCGAAGAGCACCACGTCGGGCCGCAACACCCCCCCGCAGCCGGCCTTGCTCGAGCAGCGCGGCGCGGCGGTCAGCGCGGCGAGGCCGCCCGGACCGGGCAGCTGCTGGCGCTCGCCGCAACGCACGCAGTAGAGCACCGACAGCGAGCCATGGATGTCGATCACGTTGCTGCTACCGGCCTGCTGGTGCAGCCCATCGACGTTCTGAGTCAACAGCACGAAGCGCTCCACCCCGCGCTCGATCTCGACCAGCGCCCGGTGCGCGGCGTTCGGCCGGGCGCCCGCGGCCGGCCGGGCCAGGGCGGCGATGGCGCGCCAGGTACGATCCGGATCGCGGCGCAGGGCCGGTCCGCTCAGCGCGTCCACCGTCCGGGCGCCCTCCTCAGGATCGTCGTAGACGCCGCCCTCGCCACGATAGGTCGGGATCCCCGACTCGGCCGAGATTCCGGCGCCGGTGATCGCGCCGACCGACGTCACGGACGCCAGACGCCGACGCAGCTCCACGGGCAAGGTGAGCCCGTCCGCGGCGCCGGGGCCACCTGCGAAGGTCTCGGTCATCTTCCGTCCTCGTCTCCGTCTTCGATTCGTCTCGACCCGGGTCAGGCCAACCGGTCGGTTGGTGGGTCCGGGTTTCTTGCGCTCCGCGAGAGAAAGTATATCATTCAAGGACTTGGGCCAGAACATGGCGAAACCCGCCGTCGCCTTGGCCAAGATTCGACAGAGGGACTCACGTGGCCTGATGTAGACTAGCGGGTTCAGGCCTCTTTCTGCTGCTCCTGGGACCGAGACGGCATGACCGACGATCGGAACGATTTCCTCGAGGACGACCTCAACGAGGACGACGACAGCACCGTGGCGGTTGCCTTTGACGGTTCCGACATCGGCTTCGACCTCGCACGCGAGCAGGAAGGGGCCTTCCTCACCGTAATCGCCGGCAACCGCGTCGGCGAGATGGTCCGCGTGGACAAGGAGACCCCGATGACCGTCGGGCGGGGCCAGGACACCACGCTCCGGATCAACGACGCTGGCGCGTCCAAGGAGCACTGCCGCTTCACGATGGACGAAGAGGGCAAGGTCTTCGCCGCTGATCTCAAGAGCACCAACGGCACCCGGGTCAACGGCGAGCCGATCGAGAAGGTGGAGCTCAACGACGGCGACAAGATCCACATCGGCTCGTCGACGATCCTCAAGTTCGCCTTTGCCGACTCGCTCGACGAGTCGTTTCAGCAGCGGATGTACGAGGCCGCGCTGCGTGACCCGCTGACGGGGCTCTACAACCGTCGACACCTCACCGGGCAGCTCGAGACGGAGTTCTCCTACGCCTGGCGACACGGGCTCCCGCTGAGCTTCGTCATGGTCGACCTCGATCACTTCAAGCAAGTCAACGATACCTACGGGCACCTCACGGGCGACGCGGTGCTGCGCGGATTCGGCCAGCGCCTCGCCGGAGCCGTACGCCGCGAGGACTTCGCCGCGCGTTATGGCGGCGAAGAGTTCGCGATCCTCTGCCGCCAGACCAACGTCGAGCTGGCGATGGGCGTCGCGGAGCGACTCCGCCGGATGATCGAGCAGGCCTCCCTCGTGCCCGAGCAGCCCGAGGTCAGAGTCACCATCAGCCTTGGCGTCTCCGGGATACCCCACCCCGAGATCGGCAGCGCGATCGACCTGATCAACACCGCGGACCGCGCGCTGTACGAGGCCAAGCGTTCGGGACGCAATCAGGTTTGTTTGTTCAACGAGCGCCCCGGAGGCAAGGGCTAAGTGACGACCGACCATATGGCCCAGGGCGCGGACCCAATCCAGCTGGTGATGTCCGAGACACCGGTCATCATCCGCCAGCTCCACTCGCCCGGCTTTCGCCGGCTCGATCTGCGCATTCGCACCGGGGCCAGCGGCCAGGAGATCGTCGACCTGGCCAACGAGACCAAGCCCGACGCGGTGATCATGCCAGCCCGGCTGTCCGACAATGACGCCTTCTCGGTGCTGGAGCAGCTGCGCGCGAAGCATCCTGACCTGCCGGCGGTGATCGTCAGTCTCCACGGCGTCTTCCACGACCTGACCGCAGAGAAGAGATCGAACGACGAGATCCTCAGCTGTCCCCTGCCGCGCGGCGAGCTGTACAAGGTGCTCGCCTCCTTCCTCGCGCTGCCGTCCCGTCCCAACCTGGTGGCACACGTCACCCTCGGGGCGCCCGACGAGGGGAGTCGGCGAACCTTGACTGGAGAGCTGACCCACCTCGCAGTCAGCGGGGCACGAATGATCCTCCCCGAGCAGCTCGAGGAGCGGATGAAGCTGACCCTCGAGCTGCACTGCAGCGCCGGGACGGCGAAGCTGCCCGGACGGGTGATCTGGTCGCGCAGCCGCTCGCTGCGCTCCGAGGAGCTACGCCAGCGGAGGGGACGCCGCGCGATGGAGACCGGCGGCGCCCAGGTCTCGGTTCAGTTCCTCGACATCAGCGACGAGACACGCGAGTTCCTGCGCAAGGTCACCAGCTGGGACACCTTCGTCGATGAGGCTACCGGCGCCCAGCGGATCCTGCTGCTGCGGGGCCTGACCGAGATGTCCGACCTCAGCGGCTTGGCCGAGCAGCTCAACGAACGGGTCGACATCGACCTGAGCATGGTCAACGTCGTCTACTCGGTGGGGATCACGCGGTGGATCAAGTTCCTGCGCCAGATCCCGGAGTCGGTGCACTACCGGTTCGTCAACTGCTCCACCGCCTTCTGCCTCGAGGCCAGCGCCTTCGAGGACATCTTCGGCCGGGGCGAGGTGGCGTCGGTGTTCGCCCCCTACTGCTGCACCAGCTGCGCCTACGAGGCCGAGCGGTTGATCCGAACCGAGATCTTCGAGCCGAACAGGTACCCGCCCGAGCTCCCGATGTTCACCTGCCCGTGGTGTCGCGGGCCGATGCACTTCGACGACCTCCCCGAGCGTTACTTCGGCTACCTCCGGCCCAATAAGTAGTTAAGGGGGCTTGACCCCAGCCCCCTCTTCCCTGCCGCTTGCGGCAGGGATTCACCCCAAGGGGTGCTCCCTCCGGTCGCTTGATTCGCTGCGCTCATCTTCTCTCCACCCTTGCGCGTTGCACAGCGTGCGTCCTCCGGTCGCTTGGATCACGCTCTCTAGTTGCCTTGCTCGCGCTTCAGCCGGGCCTTGTGCTCGCGCCAGCGCTGGATCCGCCGGCGACGCCGCACGCGCCGCTGCTCCCAGGCGAGCTTGCGGCCGAGGTAGCTGTCCTTGGGCAGGAAGACGGTCTTGTCGAGGTGAGGCACCGGGTCGATGTGCCGCCCGCGGTGGCGCAGCTCGAAGTGCAGGTGAGCGGGCGACTGCTTCATCCCGCTGCGCCCGACGTGGCCGATCCGCTGCCCCGCCGCGACCTGGTCGCCCTGCTTGACCTCGTAGCTCGACAGGTGCATGTAGGCCGAGACGAGCCCCTTCGGGTGACGGATCATCACGAACAGCCCGCCGGCCCCCATCTGCCCCCGCGGCACCGCCTTCGCCGCCTTGGGCTCGAGGTTGCGCGAGGGACCGCGCCGGTAGTCCACGCCGGCCTTGATTACCCGGCCGGCGGCCACCGCGCGGACGGGCTCGCCCCAGTTCGAGGAAAAATCAATCCCCTTGTGGCGCCGCTGGCCCTCGGTCCGATCGTCGCCCATCACGCTGGTCACCTTGCGTGGCGGGGCATCGAGCGGGCAGCGGAGCGCCAGCCCTTCGAAGTCGCCGCGCGCCTCGGGGAGCCGGTCGTGATAGTACTGCAGCAGCCGGCGTCGGGAGCGCAGGGCCCGGTCCTCCGGCCCGGCGTCGCGAACCTTGTCGCCCCAGATCAGGTGCGAGACGAAGTGACGATGGGGCACCGAGCCAAAGGCGCCATCGATCGCCGGGCACTGGGCCTGGTAGATCGACAACAGCGCGGCGGCGAAGTAGATGCTCGGCTCGGCGCGCTTGAAGCTCCGGTCGTAGAACAGGAAGCGGTCGAGCTTGAGGCTCCGCTGGCGCCAGGCACCCCGCTCCAGCACCCAGTAGCGGTAGCGTCGCTTGCGGACGAAGTCGCGGTGCATCGCGCCGTTGATCCGCATCAGGCCGGTGCCGTAGCCATCCCCGCTGCGGTGCAGGCACATACTCTGGCGGTAGACCAGGCCACCGAGGAGGAACGGATCGACGCCGAACTGGCGGCCATATTTGATCAGGTAGCCAGCCCAGCGTCGCGGTCGCTTGGGCGGCATCCAGCCGCACATCTGCCGCAGGGCCTTGGCCAGGCGCTCGGGGTCGATCCGCTCGGGTGCCGGCGGCTCCGCCGGCCAGCGAGATAGCTCGAGCAAGCCCTGGCCCTTGGCGCGCATCTTCACCCCGACCCGTCGCCGGGCCCGCCAGGGCGCGCGTGGGCCGGTGATCGGCAAGGCGGGGGTGGAGAAGTCCGGCGGCCCTCGCCGGCGCAGCACCTTGTTCTTCAGCGACCGTCTCTGTTGCGCCGCCCGCTGGGTGGCCAGCTGCTCGGGCCGCGCACCAGCCCGATCAGCGCCCACCAAGACGAGCACCAGGGCCACGACCACCGCGGTGGCCAAGCAACTTCGCTGGACAGCAGCCACCGGCTTACCAGCCGCAGGTGCGGCCTTGGTTCTGCTTCTTCAGCCACTCGTGCAGCGGCTGGAAGTAGTCGAGGATCGCGCTGACGTCGATCTTGGTCTCGCCGCTGAGCGTCTCGAGCGCCTTGGTCCAGGGCTGAGACAGCCCCATCTCGAGCATCGCCTTGAGCCGCGCACCGGCCGCCTTGTTGCCATAGATCGAACACTTGTGCAGCGGCCCCTGGTGGCCGGCGATCTTGCACAGGGCGCGGTGGAACTGGAACTGCAGCACGTGAGCGAGGAAGTAGCGGGTGTAGGGCACGTTGCCGGGGATGTGGTACTTGGCGCCCGGATCGAAGTCGGCCTCGCCTCGCTTGACCGGGGGAGCGAACCCCTGGTAGCGACGACGCAGCTGCCACCACGACTCGTTGTAGCTCGCCGGCGTGACCTTGCCGGAGAAGATCTGCCAGCGCCAGCGGTCCATCAGCATGCCGAAGGGCAAGAAGGCGATCTTCTCCAGCGCGCGCTCCATCAGCGTGTTGAGATCGCTCTTCGGCTCGGTGCGCAGCAGGCCGAGCTTGACCAGGTACGCGGGCGTGACCGAGAGCGAGATCGTGTCGCCGATCCCCTCGTGGAACCCGTCGTTGGCGCTGTCGCGGAAGAGCGCGGGCTGGTGCCGGTAGTAGTACTGGTAGTAGTTGTGGCCGAGCTCGTGGTGGATCGTCGTGAAGTCCTCGCCGTTGATCTTGATACACATCTTGATCCGCAGGTCGTCAACGAAGTCGATGTCCCAGGCGCTGGCGTGACAGACCACCTCGCGGTCCCGGGGCTTGACGAACATCGAGCGCTTCCAGAACGACTCGGGAAGCTTGGCCATGCCGAGCGAGACGAAGAACCGCTCGGCGTAGCGAACCATCTCCCTCTCGTCGACCTTCTTGCGCTTGAGCGCCCGCTCGAGGTTCAGCCCACCGCGGCGCGGCTCGGGCAACAGCAGCTCCTTGATGTTCACCCAGTCCTGGGCCCACATGTTGCCCATCAGGTGAGCCGGGATCGGTCCGTCGGGCACGACCTGCTTGCCGTAGCGCTGCTGCAGCCGCGCCCGGGCGTAGCAGTGCAGCTGCTCGTAGAACGGCTTGAGCTGACTCCAGAGCCGGGCGACCACGCCCTTGAACGCGTCGGGGCGCATGTCGTACCGCGAGCGCCACAGGGCGCCCAGATCGGCAAAGCCCAGCTCCCGCGCGCCCAGGTTGCCAAGCTCGACGTACCTCTCGAACAGCGGCCGCATCGGTCGCGAGATCTTGCGCCACTCGCGCCAGACCAGCAGCAGCTCGTCGGGCTTGCGGCTCTTGGCCAGGATGTCGCTCAGCTGACCGAGGGAGAGGCAGTCGTCCTTGGTCTGGATCTTCTTGCTGCGGAAGAGCTTCCGGTAGGCCTTGGCCAGCTTGGCCGAGCAGACCTTGCCCTTGCCATAGATGCTGTCCATCTCGGTGGCGACGCGGGCCAGCTCTGCGCGCTTGGCGGCGTCCCGCGGGGCCGGCAGGCTGAGGCTGAGCTTGAGCAGCTTCAGCTTGCGCCGCAGGTCGACCGGCAGCTCGAGCTTGTCGTAGCGCACCGCCTCGGCGCCGACCCGGGCGACAAGGCCCATCACCGCCTCATGGGCCTTGGCCGACAGCACGGCAGTGTCGTGGGTGATGTTGGTCTGCTTGACCCAGGACGCGCGCTCGGCCGCGATCCAGCGTTCGAGCAGAGCCTTTTCGGTGCGCTCGATGAAGGCCCGCGCGTCGGCGACAGATACGTCGGGCTCGGCCGGCGCCTCCTTGCGAACCTGATCGGCGGGCTGGGAGTTGCCCGGCGGTGGCGGCGGCGCCAGGCCCCGGCTCGGGGGCGGCGCGCAGCCGAGCGCAAGCACCGCCACGAAAACCGCCGTTTTCAGGAACAAATCTCGCATCTGCCTCGTTGCCATCAACCGGCCTCCAGAGCTCGAGTCGCTGCCGTTCGGGGTGCCGCTGCCCGACTCGGCGGAAATGTAAGCGCTCGATCCCCGACCCGACAAGCATCGGGTAGGGCGGGGTCGCCCGCAATGGCCAAATCTCCGGAAATCGCTTGGATTTTTTCCAACCATTAATTTGAGGCGGCCCGCCAAACACGATAGAATTCTCTGTAATTTCGATCCGATGCATGTCTGCCGCCGACCAACAGGCGCGCGGATGAAGGGTCCTTGTCGGTCCTTCACCGACGTCGCCGCGATCGGGTGTCTGCTGGGCCTCTTCGGCCTGGTGGTCCCGGGCCACGCGTTCGTCGCCGGCCAGCCGCCCTCCCCTTTGGCTTCGTTGCGGATCTTCGGCAACGCCCGGGCCATCGGCGGAACCCTGATGCTGCCCGGCCCACTGGCGGCCGAGATCCGCTCGGTGCTGCTGCCGTCGTCCTCGTCGACCCTCGGAAGTCTGCCGCCCGACGCGGTGATCGAGAAGGCCTATCTTTTCTGGAGCGGCTCGCTGGCCCAGGACGGCGTGGCCGGCCCGAAGGCCGCCGACGCCCAGGTCACCTTCAGTGCCGGGACCCAGAGCTTCCCAGTCAGCGCCTCCGGCTGCGTCACCGTGATCCACCCGCTCCAGGGCACCGCCTTCCCGCCCTTCTATTACTGCCGCGCCGACGTCACCGGCGAGGTGGCGGCCAATCCCCAGGCCGGCGGCTACAACGGCACCTACGGCATCAGCGGCGTGGCGGCCGATCCGGGCCACATCGACACGGAAGGCGTCTGCGACGAGGGAGCCTTCCCCCGCTGCCAGGCCAAGTACGCCGGCTGGTCGCTGGTGGTGATCTACCGCGCCGACAGCGAGACCCTCCAGCGCGACGTGCACCTCTACGACGGCTTCCTGGTGATCGACCACCAGGATGGTATCGGCGGCTCGCTCGGGCAGACGACGTTCAACATCACCGACTTCCTCGCCGACGCCAGCCCCCAGGCGACGCTGAGCTACTTCGCCGTCGAGGGCGACCAGCAGCTCGGCGCGCCGCCCCAGAACCTCTACCCACCCGGCGATCCGCTCTTCTGCGGCACCTGCGAGGACTTCGTCCAGGTCAACGGCACGACCATCGCCGACCAGCAGGCCTGGCCGGGCAACATCTTCAACGAGAGCGGCGGCTCGGGGTCGGGGGTCGACATCGACACCATCGACGTCAGCCCGCTGATCCCGCCCGGCTCGACCTCGGCGGCGATCACCGTCGGCTCGGGCACCGGCCCGGTGCTCGCTTCTGCACCGCTGAACGGAGGCGGCGAGCTGTTCGGCTACGGCTGGACGCTGCTGACCCTGCGACGGCCCGCGCCGAACTTCAAGACCGCATCCACGGTCAAGACGGTCAACCCGCTGCAGGCAGGCCAGGGAGAGACCGTGGCCTACAACGTCCTGGTGAC
>JAUVBO010000030.1 GCA_030591195.1 Pseudomonadota bacterium | reverse complement strand
TCCGAGCCAGGTCAGGGCAGCTCGAGCGGCGGATGCGCGGTGGCCGACCCCCAGCAGCCTGCCGCCGCGCTATCGATCGTGCTGCTGTCGTTGTTGCTCGGGATCGGGCGCAGGCAGCGACGTTGACCGCCGAGCAACACCAACGAAGTCACGACCGATCGTCTCATCAGCTCCCCGGGGGCAGCCTCGGCGCCGCCATGACTCGCTCGATCTTGCGCAGGACGTCACCCGGCCCGCGAAACAGCGGCTTGGTCGCGTGCGGCTGCGACTTTGCCCCGGGCTTCGCGATCAACCACTGGCCGTTGCCCTTGGCCACCTGGGTGAAGGAACTGTCGTTGTAGCGCAGGTTCTTGATCTGAATCACCCGCTGGCCCTGGAGGTTGTTGCTCAGCTCCAGTCGGGCGAGGTCTTGTCCGCCCTGGCGGAAGGTGATCGAGGTCCTTGCATCGGCGCGGCCGAAGCGCGGCCGCACGCCGTGCTTCAGCATCCGCGCGGCCGAACGGACCGCCGCGAGCCCCTGCCCGACGCCTCTGCGGATCGTCACCAGCCGCTGCCTGACGCGGGTCTTGCCAAAGCGCGCGGCGAGCTTGGCGCGCTGCTGGCCGAAGCTGGTACGGATCTGGGCCGATGTCGACCGCTCGGCCGTGGCGCCCCCGCTGGCCGCGAGCGCCAGGCAAAAACACAGTCCTGTGACGATCAACCGGGTCATCCTGCCGTCCTTTCGTGTGGCCGAAGACGAAAGCAACCGACAACGGAAGCAAGCCACGTGCCCGGTCCCCGCCGCGGCAACACCGCAGAATCGAGCAGGATCTCACAGCTGATGACAAGGGTTGGCGGCTGGCCGACCGGTCACGGCACGCACTTCACCTCGTTGGGCAAGCAGCTGCGCCGGTCGCAGGCGGCGGGGCAGCACCCCGCGCAGCTGTTGCTCTCCCAGATCCCGGCAAACGGCGGGCTGAACAAACACCACCTACCGCTGGAGGTGGTGGCGTTGGTTTGCTGACAGGTCTCACAAAAGTTGCACCGCCAGCCGTCGAAATACTGGACCGCCAAGCCGGCAGGCTGCGAGGCCAAGCAGCCCGAACAGCAGTGGGGCGTGCCACAGCCGGACAGACCGGTCATCAGGTTGAGGCCGGCCCGGCTGCACGCGCCGGCCACTCCGTCGAGGGCTCCGCAGGCGGGCGGGCCCAGGTCCGGGGTCATCAGGTCAGGCGCGGCCAGATCGGACCCGGCAAGATCGAACGTCAGGTCGGGCGCCGCCGTGTCGAAGGTCGAGTCGGGTGCGACGAGGTCCGGCGCGGCGAGATCAGACGTCAGGTCTGGCGCCGCATCGGCCGCCATCAGGTCAGCTGCTGCCAGGTCGGCCGCGCCTGCATCGGGGGCCGACGGCGCGGGCGCCGGGGGGGGGCCACCATCGCGGAAAGAGAGCGCTGTCAGATCCCGGTCCGCGGGCTCGGACCGGCGGAGGGCATCGTTGGGTGCAGAGCAGCCGTGCCCGAGCACCAGCCAGGCCACGACAGCCGCCAGGGGACGCAAGCCATCGAACAAGGGTGTCGTGCGAGCATGGGACATCATAGCCCTACGTGTCGCGCGGGGCGTCCTTGTCTCATGCTCTTTTCATCTGCGGGCTATCACGCCGTGTCCATCAGTCAACGTGATCGTGTACACGGGCCGGTGATCGCCGAGGGACGGCAAGAGCCGCTGCTGGTCCTAGCGACTCCCGCACCCCGCTTGACAACCGCCCGCAGGCAGGCACACTGCCTGCCTTCGGGCGGGCACACTGCTTGCTCCGGGCAGGCACACAGAAGGGCTCCTCCGCAATGTCCTCGATCCACAAGGTGCGCAACATCGGCATCGCCGCGCACATCGACGCCGGCAAGACCACCGTCACCGAGAGGATCCTCTTCTTCTCGGGCGTGACGCGACGGATGGGCGAGGTCCACGACGGCCAGGCGACGATGGACTTCATGCAGGAGGAGCAGCAGCGCGGGATCACCATCGCCTCGGCGGCTATCTCCTGCGAGTGGAACGATCACCGGATCAACATCATCGACACCCCCGGACACGTCGACTTCACCGTCGAGGTCGAGCGCTCGCTGCGGGTGATCGACGGCATGGTGGCGGTGTTCTGTGCCGTGGCCGGGGTCGAGCCCCAGTCGGAGACGGTCTGGAACCAGGCCGACCGCTACCGGGTGCCTCGGCTGGCGCTGGTCAACAAGATGGATCGCGAGGGCGCCGACTTCGCCGCCTGCATCGCTTCGCTCGGCGAGCGGCTCGACGCGCGGCCACTCGCCCTGCAGCTGCCGATCGGCGCCGGCGCCGAGTTCGACGGGGCGATCGACCTGATCGAGCAGCGGGCCGAGGTCGAGACCGACGAGCCGTCGCCGGGCAACGGCGGCGGCTGGGCGGCGCTGAGCACCCTGCCCGCCGAGCTGCAGCAGCGGGCCGCCGCCGCGCGGCGCGAGATGATCGAAGGGCTCGCCGAGTTCGACGACGAGCTGATGCGGCGCTACCTCGACGATGAGGCGATCGAGCCGGCGCTGCTCTGGCGCGCGGCGCGGCGCGGCACCGTCGCCTCGCTGTTCACGCCGGTGCTCTGCAGCGCGGCCTACAAGAACAAGGGCATCCCCCTGCTGCTCGACACGCTCTGTCAGCTGCTGCCCTCGCCCCTCGACGCCGGCGCCATCGTCGGCACCGACGTCGACGACCCGGACCGGGCAGTGACCCGCCGGCCGAGCCCGGACGACGCCCTCGCTGCGCTCTCGTTCAAGGCGATCCACGACCCGTTCGTCGGCCAGCAGATCTTCACCCGCATCTACTCCGGGACCCTGAGCCAGGGCCAGACGGTACGCAACTCGACCAAGGGCGGCCGCGAGCGCATCGGCCGCATCCTCCAGATCGAGGCCAAGCACCGGCACGAGATCAAGCAGGCTGGACCGGGCGCGATCGTCGCCCTGGTCGGGCTGAAGAACACCACCACCGGCGACACCCTCTGCGACGAGGAGGCGCCGCTGCTGCTCGAGCGGATCCACGTGCCGAATCCCGTGATCAGCATGGCGATCGCCTCGAACACCCGCGAGGACGACGAGTCCCTCGGCAAGGCCCTGCGGAAGGTCGCGCTCGAGGACCCGACCTTCGTCTTCCACAACGACGACGAGACCCGCGAGACGATCATCTCGGGGATGGGTGAGCTACACCTCGAGGTCACCGTCGATCGCCTGCGGCGCGAGTTCGGCGTCGCCGTGACCACCTCGGTGCCGATCGTCGCCTACCGCGAGACGATCACCAAGCCGGTGGAGATCAATCACCGGCTGGTCAAGCAGACCGGCGGCCGGGGGATGTTCGCTCACATCGTGATGCGCGTCGAACCGGACCCCGAGGGCGGGTTTTCCTTCGACTCGGTGGTCGTCGGCGGCCACATCCCGCGCAACTTCATGCCCTCGATCAAGGCCGGCTGCGAGGACGCCCTGGCCCGCGGGGTGGTCGCCAGGTACCCGGTGGTCGGCGTCAAGGTGGTGGTCGTCGACGGCTCGACCCACACGGTCGACTCCTCGGAGCTCGCCTTCCGCAAGTGCGCCGCCGAGGCGATGACCGAGGCGGTGCGCAAGGCCGGGCCCCAGCTGCTCGAGCCGACGATGAAGATCGAGATCGCCGCCCCGGACGCCTGCCTGGGCGACGTGCTGGCCGACCTCGGCGGCCGGCGCAGCCGGGTGCTGGGGATGCGACGCTACCGTAAGGGCTCGCAGAAGATCGATGCCCGGGCGCCGCTGGCCGAGATGTTCGGCTACGCCACCACCCTGCGCTCGCTCTCGTCGGGCCGCGCCAACTGCTCGATGGAGTTCGACGGCTACACGCCGCTACCCGAGCAGCTCGCCGCGGCGGTGGTGACGGCGAGGCGCGATCGGCGCCGCTGACAGCGTCCCCACTACCGCCGCCGCTTGACAGCCCAACGCCGCGACACCGATTCTACGACGATGTCCAGGAGATCGCCGATGTCGTGGGTGCCCACTCGAGCCCGGCAGTGGATCGAGGAGCGCGTGTCGATCGCGCCCGAGGTGCTACGCTGGCGCGGTCCGCTGCGCTTCGCCCTGATCGCTGCTCGCGAGCTGGCGCGGCCCCTGATCTCGGTGCGCGTGATCCGTATCTTCGAGACTGATCTTCGTCGTCCGATCCCCGAGCTGCTGCCGCCAGCGGGGCTCGAGGTGCAGGTCTTCGCTGACGACGAGCAGGACGGCGCGGTCGTCGAGCAGCTGGCCGCCACGGGCACGATCACCGCGGCGGAGGTCCGACGGCGGTTCGCCCGGGAAGATCGAGTGGTCGTCGCCCGGAGGGAGGACACCGTCCTGGGCTACGCCTGGCTCGGCTTCTCGTCGCGCTGGCAACCCCACCTGCGGGCGACGATGCAGGTCGGCCCGACGGAGGTGCTGCACTACGACGCCTTCGTCTCGCCGGCCTCGCGGGGCAAGGGGATGCACCCGCTGCTGATCGCCACCGGCAAGCGCCACGCCCGCGACCTCGGCTGCCAGCGCACGGTGTCGTGGATCGCCGCGCTCAACACGCCCTCACTCAAGGTCCGCCGGCGTTTCGGCTCACGAGGAGGTGAGCTCGCCGTCTTCGTCCGCCCAGCGGGCGCCGGGCGGCCGTTGATCCTCTCCACCGCCGCCGGTCGGGCGCGGTTCAGCAGCTAGAGGGTCTTCCTCAGCCGCGGGTCCTCAGGACGCGGGGCACGGCTGGTTCTCCTTGGTCAGCCGCAGCTTGACCTGGTAGGTCGCGCAGGACCACGCCGGAAACGATCCGGCCTTCGGCGCCACCTTGAGCCAGACGTCCCGGGAGTCGTCGAGGTTGCAGATGCCGTCCCACCGCAGGGTCTGCTTCGAGGTGGTGGCGAAGCTCTGGGACGGGCTGCTGCACGAGCCGGTGAGCATCGTCGCCTCGTAGGTCGCGCCCGTGGGCTGGACCATCTCCACCTCGAGGTAGAGACACTGCTCGCTCGGGTCGCAGAACGGCGGGAAGCAGATCGGGTTGCACGGGTCGGGGTAGAGGATCGCGGTCACCTCGTTCATCGAGATCCGGTAGTAGTCGATGTCGCCGCTCGGGTAGATCGTCGCGCCGACCGTCACCGTCGTTCCATCGTCTTCGACCACCTTGTGCCGCGCCTGGTTGCAGGTGTCGTTGACCTCCTCGGCGTCGGGCGTCATGCCGTTGTCGACCACGCCGTCGCAGTCGTTGTCCTTGCCGTCGCAACCGATCGGCGCCTCGGCGACCGGCATCACCCCGCCGACGCAGGCGCCCCACTGGGGCTGGCCGTTGAACAGCAGGCAGGTCTGCTTGCCGACGACACACTCGCCGGTGTTGGTCCCGCAGCTCTGCTGCTGGCCGGCGATACAGACGCAGCCATTGTTGACCGTGCCGTCGCAGTCGTTGTCGAGGTTGTCCGCGCAGTCGTCCTTCGCCGCGGGCAGCACCTGGCCGGTGCATGGCGCCCACTGCCCCTGGTTGCAGCAGCGCTGACCGACCTTGCAGGTGCCGACGTTGAGCGTCGGCTCGGGGCCGGTATAGCAGACCTCGCACTGGCCGTGGACGCAGCCGCAGACCTCGTCCACCTGACCGTCGCAGTTGTTGTCGAAACCGTCGCAGACCTCCTGGGCCGGCTTGGGCGCGTCGCAGTTCTGCCAGGCGCCACCAACACAGATCTCGGAGCCGACGCCACAGACGCTGGTGCAGGCTTGCTTGTCACCGTCCTGGCACGCGGGCGGGTTGTCAGCGGTGCAGGGGCTCCAGCTGCCGGCCTCGCATTTCTGCGTCCCGTCCTTGCTGTCAACGGTGAGGCACTGCTTGAAGGTGCCGTCCTCGCACTGTCCGGGGATCGGACCACAGGCGGTCCAGAGCCCCGCGTTGCAGACCTTCTGCCCGGCCGCACCGTTGGCCTGGGTGCAGGCGAGGGTCGCGCCCTCCGTGCACGGCGCCGCGGTGCTCTGGCAAGCGCCCCAGACCCCGGCGTTGCAGACCTTCTGCCCGGCCGCACCGTTGGCCTGGGTGCAGCCGAGGGTCGCGCCCTCCGTGCACACCGAGCTGCTCTGACAAGCGCCCCAGACCCCCCCGACGCAGCTTTGCTCGCCAGCGGGGCCTCCGCTCGGGTGACAGGCTCGCGTGGTGCCGTCGACACAAGCCGAGTCAAGGATCGGGACGCCCTCGTCGCCGCAGCCGGCACTCAACGTCCAGAGGCCCACACAAGCGCAAACCAAAACCCTCGCCAAAATAGACTTCATGGTACCTCCGCATGAAACAGTCCGAGCTGGCAGATGTTGCATGCCGCGTGCCACGCTGGTTGGCCTGATATCCAAGTAATATCGTGGCGGGACCTGGCTACCCCACGAGCCGAGAGCCGGCTACCGGATCCACCCTGGTTGGGGATCCGGGTCGGCGGACACGGTGGGTCGCGATTCTGAGCGGGTCAGCGGCGCAAGCGGAGCCGCGGTGCACGCCGGAAGGAGAAGCGCCGGGCCTGGCCACCGAAGCCGGTCCGGAGCGCGCGACGCCGACCGAAGGCCGAGTTCTGCTGGGCCAGCTGGGTCTTGCCGTCGAACTTGATGTGCGGCGCCATCTTGCCGGCCAGGCCCTGCTTGATCCCGGGCACCCTGGTCAGCTGGCCGGCGTTGCTGAAGGTCAGGCGCTTGGCCGTCCGGTAGTCGACGATCGCCCGGGCCTTGCTCGCGCCGATGCCGGGGATCGCCGCCAGCTCGGTGGCCGTGGCGCTGTTGATGTTGATGCTGTGAAGCACCGGCGCCTTCTTCGGCGCCTTGGCGGTGCCGGACGCCGCACCCTGGAGCTTGAACTGGCCTCCGGGGCGGTCCTTGTCAGTGCCCCACTTGTGATTGGTGCTCGGCCAGAACCCGGTGAGCACCATCGACTTTCCGGCCTGGGCGCCGGCGGGCAGATCGACCAACAGCGACGACATGCCCCGGCCGTTCTTCATGTCGACGGTCCCCTTGATCGGGGTGCCCTTGTTGCCGTAGTTGTAGCCTGGCAGCTTGTCGTGCAGGAAGAATTGCACGCCCTTGCCGTTATAACCGGAGTTCGACGTTTGATACTCCCAGGCAATTGACACCTTGGCCTGCTTGGCCCCCGGCTGGATCACTGCCCCGGTGACCCTGAACTTCGCGAGGTTGGCGTGAGCCGTGCCGGCCAGGCAAGCACAAGACATTGAAATTGCTACGATCCATCCCGTTGTCCGCGTTGTGCAAGCCATTTGCAGCCTCCCGCTGGCCAGAATTCACCGAACACGCCGGATTTAGCAAACACCGTTCCAAAATGTAATCCCTTGTAACTATTTGAAAAAATCGGAGACCCCTGGGGAATGGGGCGTCCAGAAACCAACGGTCGGGTCTCGAAATCGGTGAGGTCAGCGCTCGGCGAGCGCCGAGGTCCAGCCGGGCTGCTGTTGGTCCAATCACTCGCCGCGAATCTTGCGGATCTCGGCGACGAAGCGAGCGTATCCCAGCGCCATGTGGCGGGTGCTGGCCAGGGGGTTGTTGCCGTCGCAGACCCCGGTCAGGTCCTCGTAGAGCTCCTCGAGGTACGCGACGTCCTTGTTGGCCATCGGGATCCACTCGGTCAGGGCGCGGCGCCGGCCCGGGATCAGCTCGAGCCCCTCGTACTTGTGGCCAGGGATCTGCTGGGACCCGTCGGTGAACATGCCGACGCAGGGGTCGCCGGGGATCGCGAGGTTGTCCATGTACGTGTGCCGGAAGCGGGTCGCGCTGCCCGGCCCCATCACCGCCCCGCCGCCCTCGTCCTTCCAGCCGCCGCGCCAGGCCTCGGCCATCAGCCCCGCGTCCCAGGCACCGTGGGACGCGTCCTCGATGTAGGGGTACGAGCTCGGCGCGTCGGCCCACGAGTGCCAGACGTAGGGCTTGGTGTCGCCCCACGGCGCAGAGGTCACCAGCATGTCCTCCTTCATCCACCGCACGTAGCGTACGGTGCGGATCCGACGGTACGTCGTCGTGCTGCTCTGGTACTGGTTGTCGACGTCGTTCCAGACGCCCACCGCGCGCCAGAAGAAGGCCGTCTTGTTCCACTTCACCGCCCGGGCGCCGCTGTCGAGCGTGCACGACGCGCTCGGCTCCTCCATGCAGACCCAGTTCTCCTTGGTGATGCCGGCGATCGCCGAGCTCTTGGACTTGAAGTGCGACCCGTTGGTGTCGATCCAGTGGTCGATCACCTGGCCCACCCGCGCGTGGTAGCCGTCGGCCTTGGCCGCGTAGCTGGCGCCGAGGCTGCCCTCCTGGTAGATCGCCCACGATAGCAGCTCGAGGCCGAGCAGGATCGGCCCGGTGTAGTACTGCACGACCATCGGGTTGGCGCTGCCTCCCCACCAGCCACGCCACGAGTGGGTCACCCCAGCGGCGGTCCGCACCGCCTTGGCCTTGGCCCCGCCCACGTCCCAGAGCGCGAAGCCGTCGGCCTGCTCGATCGCCTGATCGAAGATCGCCTGGCGCACGCCCGCGTCGAGCGGCACACCCTTGGTCGACAGCAGGAGCTCGGTCCGGGCCAGCAGGCCGTGGGCCGCCTGGTCGCCGCCATCCTCGCGCGCCGACGACGTCCAGCGGTAGCCGAGGTTGCCAGTTGCCTGGTCGCTGTCGAAGATGCTGATCGCCTTGCTGATCAGCGCGCGGTAGTTGGCGCAGCCAGCGAAGGTGCCCTTGTCCTGGGCCAGGCCGTCGTCGACCTTGCCGTCGCAGTCGTTGTCCTTGCCGTCGCAGACCTCGGCGCTGGGCTTGACGTCCGAGCAGGCGCCCCACTTGCCCGCCGCGCAGGACTGGGTGCCCTGGTTGCAGACCCCGGTGTTGGTGCCACAGGGGCGGCTCAGACCATCGTCGATCTTGCCGCTACAGTCGTCGTCGAGGTTGTTGCAGGTCTCGTCGACGGGGCCGACGGCGCCGGTGCAGTCACCCCACTTGCCGTCGCTGCATCCCTGGGTGCCCTGTGCGCACTGACCCACGTCGCTGCCGCAGGGGCGACTCTCGCCGCTGCTGCAGGCGCAGCCCTCGTCCACCGTGCCATCGCAGTCGTCGTCCACGCCGTTGCACTGCTCGGCCGTGGGCACGCAAGCCGGCGGACCGGCATCGCCGCCAGCGTCACGCTCGCCGCCCCCGCCATCGGCGGCAGCGACATCCGAGGCTCGGCCATCGATCACGAATCCATCGGGTGCGCCGATGGAGCTGATCTCCGCCTGGCACCCCAAGAGGCCGCAGGTCACGACCAGCGCCGCTCGAGCCAGCGCCCCGCGGCTCACATGCATCCGCAGTCGCCCATGATGCAGACGGGACAACACTGGCCGACCGGACAGGTGCACACCTTGCCGCAAGCGCCACAGTTGCTGAGGTCGTCGTCGAGGACGACGCACGACCCCGAGCAGTTGGTGTAGGCCGACTTGCACTTGCAGCCCGCCGGGAAGTCGCAGTACTGCCTCGAGGTGCAGGCCGTGCAGCTGGTGCAGTGGGCGTCGGTGCCGAGCGAGACGCAGGAGCCGCTGCAGCACTTGTCCATGCCCGAGCCGGTGTTGCACTCGCAGCTGCCGTTGCCGTCGCAGTCGGTCCAGCCCGAGCTGCACTTGCAGCCCGCCGGAAAGTCGCAGTAGGCGTGAGAGCCGCAGCCAGCGCAGCCGATGCAGTGGTCGTAGGTGCTCAGCGAGACGCACTGGTTGTCGCAGCACTTTTCGAGCGCCGCGGGGTTGGTGCTGCACTCGCAGCTGCCGTTGCCGTCGCAGTCGGTCCAGCCCGAGGTGCACTTGCAGCCGACCGGAAAGTCGCAGTAGGCGTGGGCGCCACAGGCGTTGCAGTTGATGCAGTGGTCGGCGGTCGACAGCGAGACGCACTGGTTGTCGCAGCACTGCTCGAGCGCCGCCGGGTTGGCCGAGCACTCGCAGCTGCCGTTACCGTCGCAGTCGATCCAGTCGGCGCTGCACTTGCATCCCGCCGCGGCGCACACAGCGTGGTCGCCGCACTGGTCGCCACAGGCCTTGCAGTTGTCGGTGGTGCCGAGGTTGACGCAGGCGCCGTTGCACGGGACCGCCGGGGCCTCGCACTGGCAGGTGCCGCTGACGCACTCCTCGTTGGCGCCGCAGCTGACGCCGGCGCAGGGATCGCCCGCCGCGCAGGACGAGCCCGCGCAGCCGGCGGAGCACTCGCAGCTGCCGGTGCCGTCGCAGTTCTGCTTGCCCGCCGGGCAGGCGACGCACGCGCCGGCGCTACAGTAGTGGGCAGCGTCGCCGCAGGAGTGGGCGGAGGTCTCGGAGCAGAGGCCAGCCTGCTGGCACGAGCTGCCGTCACAGTCCCCGGCGCACTCGCAGCCGTCGGTGCTGTCGTTGTTGCAGTCGGACCAGCCCTCGTCGCACTCGCAGCTGCCCCCGACGCAGACCGCGCTGGGGCCGCAGGCCTTGTCGCAGGCGCCGCAGTGGTCGCGATCGGCGGTCAGGTCGACGCAGACGGTGCCGCAGCGATCGGGCACCGCCACCGGGCAGACGCCGCTCTCGGGCACGGCCGTCAGATCGCGGATGCCGTAGTCCGGCGGCCGCTGGATGTCCGGCACGCAGCGCTTGAGGCTGTCGTCGCAGACCTGGCCCGTGGGACACGATCCAGAGCCGGGCGTGCACGGGGTGATGCTCCCGGCGCAGCCCGCGTGCAGCCCGAAGAGCGCGAGCGTGACCGCCAGCCCTAGTGTGCAAAATTTGGACATCGCCATCGCCCTGCCTCCGTCTGGGATCCGATCATACAACGAAAGGCCCCAGGTGATATTCGGGGGCTACAAGAATGATGCCTGGATCGGCAGACAGGAACTAAGCGCCGCCAGCACCCTGCCCCCCTCCCATGAGTCCCCGGCGGGAGATCAGCGTGCCCGGGGCGCCCTCCCGCCCAATCTTTGGACGGTCCGTACGATTCTTGACCCGCATCGCCCAATGGGCTGATGCGACCATCCCGCGGAAATCTCACCACCCGCGTCGCCGCGGCGGTGGCCTGCGCCTTGCATATTTCGGCAGCATGAAGGCCACAGAGCACTACCGTGACATCCCTCCGAGCTGGCGCTGGATCTGGTGGATCGGCCTGGCGGTCCAGCTCGGTCGACTGACCGGCGAGATGTCGGAAATGGCGCGGCGGGTCCGCGCTCTCTGAGCTCCTCGCGAGGTTTTCCCGGTCAGGCCCGCGACCTTTGCCCCGGCGCAGCCACGGAGCCATATCATGCCTCGTCTGCTCCTCGGACTGCTCGCTGTCTGCTTGCCGATCCTCACCGGCGGCTGCAGCGCAACGCTGCACGGTGGCCCGAGCCCGGCCGATGCGGCGGGTGACGGTGTCGTCCTCGACGCCCTGCTGCGCCAGCCCGTAGACGCCGGG
>JAUVBO010000419.1 GCA_030591195.1 Pseudomonadota bacterium | reverse complement strand
GATCCCCTCGGCAAGGAGTTTCGCCGGGTTTACGAAGAGTACGAGATGGGGCGGCCGCTGCAGAACGCGCTGTTCAACCTCGCCCTGCGGCTGTCGCCCTGCCAGGCGATGCGGACCTTCGTCGAGGCGGTGCTGGTGCTGAAGCAGACCGGCGGCAACCTGGTCGAGATCATCGAGACGCTGGTGGATACCCTGCGGGCCCAGTCAGCCTACGAGGCACGGCACCGGGCGCTGACCTCCGAGGCGAGGACGTCCGGGATCATCCTGGGCTCGCTGCCGCTGTTGATCCTGGCCGTGGTGTTGATCATCCAGCCGGGATACATCGGCTCGCTGGTGGTCAGCGAGCAGGGCCGGTTCATACTGTTGCTGGCGCTCGGTCTCTGGGGGCTGGGGATGCTCTGGCTGTTCCGGTTGCTCAAGCCAGCGACCTGACGCCCGGGTGTTGACCAGGCGTGCCCGGGAGCTGATGGGCGCGCCGACGAAAGGAGCTGTTGCTTGTCGCGCGAAATGCTCGCTTTAGTGGGAGGTGGGAGCATCATCGGCGCGCTCGCGTTCCTCTACCTCGGCGTGAGCGCGATGCGGCGGCGGTCGAGGGCCAAGCCCCCTCGCGAGACCGAGACCGGCGACGAGCTTGCCGACGGTGACATCGAGGATGAAGAGAAGGCGAGCGCCTTCGGCAAGATCGGGTCGGTGCTCCGGCCGTCGAGCGAGCAGGCGATGGGCAAGCTCCGCAACCGGCTGGTCCAGGCGGGGCTCTACGGGCGTGACTCGGTCGACCTCTACCTCTCGGTTCGGCTGACCGTGATCATCGGCGGCTTGCTGGTCTTCGTCGTCTGGAGCCAGACGGTCGAGAGCTTGCCAGGGGTGGTGGTGCTGCTGATGGCCGTCGCCAGCGTCTCGATCCTCGCCCCGAGCATCTGGCTCGACATGCGCACCACCAAGCGCAAGGTCGAGATCTCGCGGACCCTCCCGGGGACGCTCGACCTGCTGGTGACCTGCCTCGACGCTGGCCTCAACCTCGAGCAGGCGCTGACGCGGGTGGCCTCCGAGACGCGCTTCGGCGACGACTTGCTGTCGCAGGAGCTGCGGATCACGCTCGAGGAGATCCGCGCTGGCCTGTCGACGGCGGTGGCGTTTCAGCGGCTGGCCGCGCGGCTTGGCCACGACGAGGTGAAGAACCTCTCCGCGCTGGTGGCCCAGGCGAGCAACCTCGGCGCGAACCTCGGTGATACGCTGAGGTCGCACTCGCAGACGATGCGAAAGCACCGGATCGTCTTCCTCGAGGAGCAGGCAGGCAAGGCGAACGCCAAGCTGACCCTGCCGCTGACGATGTGCTTGCTACCGTCGGTGATGATCCTGCTGCTCGGGCCGGCGGTGCTGATGATCATGCAGTCCTACTAGGAACTTTGCGCGTGCAGGAGGCGAAGGTCTTCCGGTCGAAGAGACACACCCCCGAGATGCTCCGTCGAAGCGATCGCTGGCCGATCGTCGTTGCGTGTATCTTCGCCTCGTCGCTCGGGCTCGGCTGCGTCCCCGCCAGCAAGCAGAAGAACGAGCAGCTCACCCCCGACCGGCTGGCTCGGTTGCGCTACCGGATGGCCGACCAGCTGGTGGCCAAGCGCGACTACGAGCGAGCGCTGCCCTACCTTCGCCCGTTGATTCGCGCCCACCCGGACGACCTGCGGCTACGGCTGCTGCTCGGGATCGTGCTGCGCGAAAAGGGGATGCATCGGGTGGCGAAGAAGGAGCTCGGCGCGGTGGTGAAGAAGGCGCCGAAGAGCGCGCCGGCTCAGGCCGCCTTCGCCGTGCTGCTCGACAAGATGGGGCGGCACAAGAAGGCCGAGCCCCACCACCGGCTGGCGGTCAATCTCTCACCGAAGGACTCGCGCTACCACAACGACCTCGGCTTCTGCCTCTTCCTCCAGCGCAAGTACGACCAGGCGCAGGAGTCGCTCGAGCAGGCGATCTTGCTCGATCCCGGAATGCGGCTGGCCTACAACAACCTCGGCTACCTGCACGGGGTTCGGGGCGACGACGACAAGGCGATGAGCGCCTTCCGCCAGGCTGGCAGCAAGGCGATGGCGTTGACCAACATGGGCCTGGTGGCCGAGATGCGGGGTCAGCCAGGGCGGGCGCGGCTCTACTACGAGCGGGCCTTGCGGGCGCGGCCGAACTACCGGCCGGCCAAGCGCAACCTGCGGTCGCTCCAGCCCCAGCTCCGCAAACCCGAAGCGGCGAAGAAACCCTGGCCGACCCAGCCAGGGGCCCCGGCGCCGCGGCAACTCGGTCCGGAGCGTGGCCAGGAAGGCGAGGATGGTACGGGCGAGGCCAGGGACACGACACCGAGGATCCGGAGAACTGACGATACTCCGGCGGGAGAAGAGAGATGAGCATGACACGAACCAGACAAATCAGAGGTTGGCGGAGGGTGGGGTGGTTGATCGCCGCGGCGGCGGGACTGTCGCTGTTTGCCGGCTGCGCTGGCGCCAAGCACCTGCACCCGCGGACCGGCGAGGCCTACCGGGCGATGCTCAAGGCCCAGCGCAAGGGCAAGGCGGCCTCGGGCGAGATGAGCGGCGAGGATGGCGAGCAGGCGATGGCCAACCTGTCGAAGAAGACCAAGCTCTCTGACTTTAAGAAGGGGGGTGGCAACTTCCTCTTGCCGCTGCAGCGCTAGGGCATCGAGCAGGGAGCCGGACGACGAGGAACCAACCGAAGCAGTAGCGAGGCGGTAGGGGATGTCACGAGTCGAGCAGCGCGGACGATGGCGGAACGAGTCGGGGTCGGTGACGCTGATCTTCGCGCTCAGCGTGACGGTGGTGGCGGGGATGGTGGTCGCCGGGATCGTGCTCGGACAGAGCTCGATCCACAAGCGCGAGATGCAGAACGCCACCGACGCCGCGGCCCTGGTGGCGGCCTACCACATGCAACAGCGTGGCCGCCCGGCGTCGGCCGGACAGTTCTCGACCACCACGTTGCCGTCCGCGATAACCCGTAACACCAGCCTCGGCCCGACGCCGATATTCAACATCATCGACCGCTGGGAGGACACCAGCCACAAAATCGGTGTCTATCCCTCCGGTGAAGATCGCTTCGAGAACCGGGTGGTGATCCAGGTCGATCTCACGGGCACCTGGAACAGCCAGCAGACCTGGTTCAACCAGCTGTTCGCGATCCACGTCACCTCCTACGCCCAGGTCAACCAGCAGGAGTTCGGCATTGACTGGCCGGCGCTGGTGGTGGTGCTCGACGCGTCGAAGTCGATGGGCGAGGACATCCTCGGCGTCATGGGGCAGTCGGCCTACGGCATACTGCGCCGGGCCTTCCGTCGCTACGTCGGCCTCGAGGCCGGCATCCCGCTCGGCGGTGGACCGCCGACGGTGAACACCCTGCCGATCCGCAACGGCATCGTCGTCTACCGCAACGTTCAGCCCGCGAACTGGGTCGACGCGCCGCCGCCCGTCGACCAGCGCAACGCGGCCGGCGTGGGCAGCGTCTTCGCCGCGGTGCTCGAGCCCTGCGTCGACCACAAGCCCTGCCCCCTCAAGACCGATCCGGGCACCAACACCTCGCGTGCCCTGAATACCGCGGCTGACCTGCTGGTGGGTCAGAACACTGGTCGCAACGTGCTGTTCATCACCGACGGCGAGCCGACCCTCAGTGGCGCCGGCTGCAACAGCGTGTCAGATCCGTGCGCTGCCACCGACCACTTCGCCGCGGCTCGGACCGCTGCCACCGGCGTCCGCAACACCGCCCGGGCGGCGCTGTTCGTGGTCGAGATTCGACGCAAGGCCTACAGTCCGGCCAACACGGCGCTGCTGCGTCAGATGGCCGGTCAGCCCGGAACCGGCGGCAACGACCCGGAGATGCTGTTCCAGGTGCAGAGCGAGCTCGGCATCCAGACCTTCATGCTCGGGCTCAGCCGGTCGATCTGCTCCTTCGGGCCGCTCGACCCCGGCCCCGGAGCTCCCGCCGATGCGCTGCGGCTCCGCGCGGGGTCGCCGGTGCTCAACAACCCGGCGATCCAGGTGGCCGATCCGCGCCAGCAGCGGGTCTTCGCCTACATCCTCGAGCCCAACGGCGTGACCGAGCGTCGGCTGCGGATGGTGCCCAACCGCGACACGGTCAACGACCCGAGCGTCTTTGCCTTCCAGTACTTGCTCGATCCATCCGGCGACGCCTGGGTGGTGCTCAACCTGCCGGCCTGCAACTACCTCGGCATGGACCCCGAGCGCACGGTCGTGGTCCGCTGGGACGACGCCCAGCTCACCGGCCGCCCGCTCTAGCGGAGGGAGAGGGCGTCTGAGACCACGGTGACTGCGCGCTGGCAGTCGGCGCGGCTGACGTCGAGGTGAGTCACGGCCCGGACCCGGCGGGGGCCGAAGGGGCAGAGCAGCACGCCCTGCTCGCGGCAGGCGTTGATCAGGCCTTCACCATCGACCGGGCAGCTCTCGTCGAGATCGAAGATCACGATGTTGGTCTCGACCTGCCCGAGGAGGCTGACGCCGGGCAGGGCCGCGAGGCCCTCGGCCAGCAGCCGGGCGTGGAGGTGATCGTCGGCCAGACGCTCGATGTGGTGCTCGAGGGCGTACAGGCCCGCCGCCGCGAGGATGCCCACCTGGCGCATCGCGCCGCCGAGCATCTTGCGGTAGCGGCGAGCCTGCTCGATGAACG
>JAUVBO010000314.1 GCA_030591195.1 Pseudomonadota bacterium | reverse complement strand
GGACGTCAAGCTCCTCCCAGCGGAGGGTCGACGCGGCGAGGGACGCCTCCTCCGCGGGACCTGGGGGGGGCGCGTCACGCTGGCGCTGCCGGGCGGACGACAGCTCGCGAAACCCGCGCAACCGGGCCCGCGCCACCCGACGGGCAAGACCCTCGGAGTGGTCGACGAAGAAAAGAAACGGCGAGCTCGCGCTCCACTCCTGTCCCATGAACAAGAACGGAATCGCTGGGTGGAGCAGCAGCGTCGCGGTGGCGGCGCGCAGCGCGCGGTCGGTGGTCAGGCGATCGAGACGCTGGCCGAGGTAGCGGTTGCCCGCCGTGTCGTGGTTCTGGATGAAGTTGACCACAGCGTCCCATCCCGGGGGGCGTCCAGCATCGCCGATCAGGCGCCCGTAGTAGGCGCTGTGCCGCCGCTTGAAGGTGAAGCCGCCCTCGAGGCAGCGGGCCAGCTCGCCTCCCGGGTCGCCGGCAAAATCACTGTACTCGCCGTGGGCTTCGCCCGTCAGCCGCGCGTGGGTCGCGCGCTGGAAGTCGAAGTTGAGCTGGGCGACCTGGATCGCCGGCGGGTGGCGGCCGAGCAACGCGCTCTGGTTGGCGTGAGACTCGAGCAGCATCAACGTCGGCCGCCCTCCTGGTCGCTCGGCGGCGACGCTGGCGACCATTCGTGCGAGGTGCACCGGCCGCGCCGCTTCGGGGATCGCGTGGAAGGCGTCGAAGCGAAAGCCGTCCACGTCGTAGCGCGCGAGGTAGAACCGCACCATCTCGTCGAAGTAGCGCAGCACCGGCTCGGCGGTCCAGCGCAGGCCGGGGGCCCAGGGCGTGGGCCGGTCGGGGCGAAAGAAGCGTGGCGCGAGGGTCCACATCGCGTTGCCCTCGGGGCCGAAGTGGTTGGTCACCACGTCGAGAATCACCGCGATGCCCCGGCGGTGGCAGGCAGCGACCAGCGCCGCCAGGCGCTCCGGTCTCCCGTAGCCACAGAACGGCGCGAAGTGGAACACCCCGTCGTAGCCCCAGTTGCGCCGCCCGGGGAAGGTCGCCAGGGGCATCAGCTCGAGGGCGGTCACGCCGAGGCCCGCGAGGTGGTCGAGATGGGCGCGCACGCCGTCGTAGGTGCCCTCGTCGGTGAAGGCGCCCACGTGCAGCTCGTAGATCACCCACTCCTCGATCGGCCGCCCCGCGAATCCGGGCTCGGGTGCCTCGAAGACGAGCACCTCGCTGGGGCCGTCGGCACCCTCCGGCTGCCAGCGCGAGGCCGGGTCGGGCAGGGCTCGGCCGCCGTTGCGCGAGAACCGGTAGCGCGTGCCGTGTCCGGCTCCCTCGATCGTCACGGCGAAGAATCCTTCAGCCGTGGCGGACATCGGGATCCGCCTGGGCGCTTCGCCGCCGGTGTCGAGCAGCAGCTCGACCCTCCGTGCCTCCGGCGACCAGAGCTGGAAGGTGATCCCGTGAGCCTCGACCAGCGGACCGAAGCGAAGACGGTCCTCCGGGCTCGAGTCAGGGGGCATCGGGAATCTCCCGCCGTGTTCCTTCGCCGGGCGCGCTCCGCCCGTCAGATGAAGTAGTCGAAGTCCTGCTCCCGATGGGACCACCGCAGCAGGCGGAAGACGTGGCCCACCTCCGAGGCTGGGTCGAGCCGGACGAAGTTGTGCGCGCCGCGCCAGAAATAGCGCTTGTCGCCGAGCAGGTCGTGCAGTTGGTAGGTCTCGTCCGGCCTCAGGTCCAGGGCCGCGAGCGGGAGCTCGACGGTCCCCTCGTGGGGCTTGTAGGGGTCGAGGTTGACCACGACGATGATCACGTTCGACAGGTCCTCGGTCGCCTTGCCGTAGGCCAGCAGGTTGTCATCGTCGGTCGGGAAGAAGCGCAGGGCCCGGTACTGCTGCAGGGCGGGTTGCTCGTCGCGGATCCGGTTCAGCCGACCGATGTAGTCCTTGATGTTGCCCGGACGATCCCAGTCCCAGACCTTGAGCTGGTACTTCTCCGAGTCGAGGTATTCCTCGCTGTCCGGGCGGGGCGTCCCCTCGCCCAGCTCGAAGCCGTTGTACATGCCCCAGACAGAGCTCAGTGTCGCGGCGAGGGTGGCCCGCATCATGAACGCGCTGCGTGGCGCGTTTTGGAGGATTCGCGGGAGGATGTCCGGCGTGTTGGTGAAGAGGTTGCCGCGCATGATGTCCGACGTCGGCGGCGACGTGAGCTCGGTGAAGTACTCGATCAGCTCGTGCTTGAAGTTGCGCCAGGTGAAGTAGGTGTAGCTCTGGCTGAAGCCCGCCTTGCCCAGCGCCTTCATCATCTTCGGCCGGGTGAACGCCTCGGCGAGGAAGAGCACGTCGGGGTCGGTTCGCTGGATCTCGGCGATCAGCCATTGCCAGAACTGGACCGGCTTGGTGTGGGGATTGTCGACGCGGAAGATCTTCACCCCCTGCTCGACCCAGAACCGGAGCACCCCGAGGCAGGCCTGCCAGAGGCCCTCTCGGTCCTCCGTGCCGAAGTCGAGCGGGTAGATGTCCTCGTATTTCTTCGGGGGGTTCTCGGCGTGCTTGATCGAGCCGTCCGGGCGATGCTCGAACCACTCCGGGTGCTCGGCGACCCACGGATGGTCGGGCGAGGCCTGCAGGGCAAAGTCGAGCGCGATCTCCATGCCTCGCTCGCGGCAAGCACGCTCGAAGTGCCGGAACTGCTCTAGCGTGCCGAGTGATGGCTCGATCGCGGTGTGGCCGCCGTGCTCGTTGCCGATCGCATAGGGGCACCCCGGGCTCCCCGGCGGACATGCCAGCGAGTTGTTCGGCCCCTTGCGATGGGTCCGGCCCACGGGATGGATCGGGGGCAGGTAGATCACGTCGAAGCCCATCTCGCGGATCTCGGGCAGCCGCTGCTCCATCTCGGCGAAGGTCGCGCTGCGCTCTGGATCTGTCCCCTGGGACCGGTGCCACATCTCGTACCAGGCGCTGTACTCGGCGGCGGGCCGATCGACGATCACCTCGAGCTCCCGCGGGTACTGCCCGCAGTCCGATCGGTCGGGGGAGCGCGCCATCAACAGCTCGAGCTCGGGATCGAAGAGAACCTCGGCCAGGGCGCGTCGCTGGGTCGAGCCACGCAGGCGCTTGACCCCCCGGAGCACGGTGAGCAGCCGCTCGAGCTCGGTGACCACGGCGTCACCATGTCTGGCTCGCTCTAGCGAGCTCTCGGCCAGGTCGACCGCTTGCTCGAGGCCGCTCTTGGCCTCGTCCGGCTCGACCAGCTGCGCAATGAACCCCTCGAGGCGGTCGCGGTCCGCCCCCGCGACCGAGGCGAGGGTCCGCTCGAGTCGGATACAGCCCGCCTGCAGGTCGCTCGTCAGATCCATCCCTGCCACGTGCTTCTTGCGGATCTCCTCGAGCCACGAGAGGAACGGATCGCGCCAGGCGAACACGGTGTAGAGGTACCGGGTGTTGCGCTCGAGGCGGAAGCTGCCCCGCCAGCGGTCGTTCGCGACCTGCGCCATCGGCGTCTCACGCCACTCGGTCTCGTCATGCTCCCTGTGGCGCAGCACCGCCCCCACGACGGCGTGCCCGTGGGAGAAAATGTCCGCCTCGACCACGAGCCGCTGGCCGACCACCCGCTTGACCGGCGCCCGCCCGAGGTCGATCTCCGGCGAGACTGCCTCGATCACCACGGTGTTGCTGTCTGGAATCATCGGGCTCCCTTTCTCTGCCGCGTCGTCAATGCTACGGCCTCGCCTCTCCGCCGTCGATGATCCGGCGGTAGAGCGCGATCACCTGCTCGGCCACGGCCGTCCACGAGTAGCGCTCCTCCACTCGGCGGCGGCCCGCGGCGCCCATCCGGGCGGCCAGCGCCTCGTCGCCGAAGACCTCCTCGACCGCGGCAGCGAGATCGCCGGCGAACGTCTCCGGGTCAACGGGCTCGAAGGGCGCCCGGTCCTGCTGGGGAAAGTGGACCAGCCGGCCGGTCTCGCCGTCGACCACGACCTCCTTGATCCCTCCCACAGCGCTGGCGACGACTGCGGTGTCGCACGCCATCGCCTCGAGGTTGATGATCCCGAACGGCTCGTAGATTGACGGGCAGCAGAAGACACGTGCGTGGCTGTAGAGCTGGATCGCTGCCCGGCGCGAGACCATCTCCTCGATCCAGTAGAGGTTGCCGCGACGCGAGCGAATTCGGCTAACCAGCTGGTTCATCTCGGCGGCGATCTCGTCGGTGTCGGGCTGGCCGGCGCAGAGCACCACCGGGATCTCCGACGGCAGCCGCTCCACCGCCGCGAGCAGGTGGACGATCCCCTTCTGTCGCGTCACCCGGCCGACGAAGAGCAGGTAGGGGCGGTCGGTGGGCACGCCGTGCCGCGCGAGCTCATCGTGCTCTTCGACCTTGCGGTACTCGTCGAGGTCGATGCCGTTGGGGATCACCACGATCCGCTCCTCGGGGACGTCAAAGTGGCGGAGCACGTCGGCGCGGGTCTCCTCCGAGACCGCGATCACCGCGTCGGCCAGCTCGATCGCGGTGCGCTCGACCCAGCTCGAGAAGTCGTAGCCTCGGCCCAGGTGCTCGCGCTTCCAGGGCCGGAGCGGCTCGAGCGAGTGGGTGGTGACCACCAGCTTTGGCCCGTAGAGCAGCTTGGCCGCGATGCCACCGAAGTGCGAATACCAGGTGTGGCAGTGGACCACGTCGGCGTCGGTGGGCGTGGCGTTGAACGAGACGCAGCGGGCGAGGGTCCCGATCGGCGACCGCAGCGGCTTGGGCGTCGGGTCGAGCAGGGCGGGTGGGATCGAGTGGCCCTTGATCAGCAGCCGGTCGCGCGCTTCGTCCTGGTCGCCGAAGCAGCGCACGTCGACCGTGATTCGCTCGGCGAGGGCCCGGCTGAGGTAGTCGACGTGCACGCCCGCTCCGCCGTAGATGTTTGGGGGATACTCGTTGGTCAAGAAGAGCGATTTCATCAGTGGTCCTTGCTCCGCTGCGATGACGAAACCATCTCGCGCGAGATCGCCTCAGCTGCCGTGTCGACGGACGACGGCGAGCCGATAGAGGTACTCGTAGGCCGCCGCCGCGCGACCCCACCCACGCCGCAGCTGCATCACCTGGCGCTGGAGGCCGGCGAACAGCTCCGGACGCCCGCGATAGACCCGCACCGCCCAGGCCGTGACGCCGAGCAGCGCCTCGGGCGTCGGATCGACAAAGGAAAAGCCCGAGCCCTCGCCGGTTGACTCGTCCAGGTTCTGCACCGTGTCGCGCAGCCCACCCGTGGCACGCACGATCGGCAGCGTGCCGTAGCGCTGGCTGTGCATCTGGGTCAGGCCGCACGGCTCCCACAACGACGGCATCAGGAACAG
>JAUVBO010000790.1 GCA_030591195.1 Pseudomonadota bacterium | reverse complement strand
GACAGGTGCTGCTCAAGGCCCGACCGGTGGCTGGCGACGGCGACGGGCTCGGCAGGCAACTCGGCGGCTGGCTGTCCGACTACCTCTACCGTGAGCCGGACGACCTGGGCGCCTTGGCCGGCGAGGTGGGGCGAATGCGCCACCGGATCGAACGAGAACTTGCCCGTGAAGACAGCGATTTCTATAATTTCAAGCTTGGGCGAGGGGGGTTGCTCGACGTCGAGTTCGCCGCTCAGTTCCTCCAGCTCGGTCATGGGCACGCCGTCCACGAGCTCCGCGGGCGCTCGACGCTCGAGGCGCTCTTGGCAGCGCGCGACACGGGGTTGCTCGGAGAGGCGCCCGCCACGGCGTTGACCGCCGGGTACCGCTTCCTCCGGCGGCTCGAGGGCCGGCTACGGATCGTGCGCGACCGCTCGGCGGAGCGTCTTCCCGCCTCGCCTGACGCGCTCGATCTGGTGGCGCGGCGACTCGGCTACCGGAGTCGGCGTGAGGCGGGCGCGGGTAAGCAGCTGCTTGAGGACTATCGCGCCCACACCGACGCAATACGTCGGGGATACGAGGAGATCGTTGGCCGGGACGACCACCGCGACTGCTGACTCGGACGTCGTCCTGGTCGTCGCCGACGACGTCGATCTGTGCCAGTCGTTGCTCGACGCCTGCGTGCGAGCGGGCTTCTACGCGGTGAGCGCCGACAGCGAGCGGGCGGCGCTCTCGCTGCTCGAGCGACACCCGATCTCGGCGATGGTGATCGACGGCGATCTGCCCGTCACTGGCGGCTACGAGCTGGCGCGCTCGGTGCGGAACCACCGCCACGGCGGCGCCCTGACCCTGGTGCTGCTGACCACGGCCAGCTGGTCACGGGCGCAGAGGCGGGCCGCTGCGGCGCAGATCGGCCAGCTCGAGATCATGGCCAAGGGCTTCGATCCGGACCGCCTCGCCGAGCTGATCGGTCAGCACCTCGCTGCCAGCCGGCCACGCCCCGCGCCGCCGACGGTGGAGCTCGAAGAGGACCTGGTCACCGCGCCCGATCCCCCGGCGGGGCTACGGCGTCACCGGCCCCCGACCGGTGCCCACTACAGCACCGAGGAGCCCCTCGCCGACCGGGCAAGTCACGACGAGCTGCAGCAGGTCGAGTCTGCAGCGCGCGAGGTCCAGTCCCAGACGGTCGGGTTGCGGGGGAACCTCCGCGAGACACCCTTCCCGTCGCTGCTCCATCGCCTCTACCGCGACCGGGTCAGTGGGGCACTGTTTCTGCTCAAGGATAGCGTCAAGAAGATCGTCTACTTCCAGGAAGGACACCCGGTCTTCGTCAAGTCCAACCTGCTGTCCGAGTGCCTCGGCAAGGTGCTGGTCAAGGAGCGACTGATCACCGAGCAGGACTGCGAGGAGTCGCTGCGCCGGATGCGCAAGACCCGCCGGCAGCAGGGCACGGTGCTGGTCGAGATGAGCGTGATCTCGCCCCAGAACCTCGTCGTCGGGCTCGAGCTGCAGCTGCAGACCAAGCTGCTCGACATCTTTCGCTGGACCCAGGGCGAGTACCTGTTCAAGCATGACGCGAGGGTCCCGGCGGAGGTGATCCAGCTGCCGATGGGCAACGCCTCCTTGATTGCCGAGGGCATCCGGCGCTGCTGGGACGACGAGCGGGTCCAGCGCCAGATCGATCCGCTGCTCGACCGCTACGTCGCCCCGGCAGCCGACCCCCAGCTGCGCTTCCAGGAGCTGTTGCTCGACGAGATCGAGCAGACCATGCGCGACGACCTGGACGGCACGCGAACCCTGCGCGAGCTGCTCGCCGCCACCCCGCTGCCCGACCCGCGGGCCCGCGCACTGGCCTATATCCTGATCACCACCGGCGTCGCCGAGCCCCACGAGTCGCGGCAGCCCGAGCCGAGCGGACCGCTGCCGACCATCGCACCGGACGACGAGGTAGCGGTGCGCGAGCAGCTCGCCGCCGACCTGCTCGCCCTGCGTCGGCGGGCGGACCCCTTCGCCGTGCTCGGCGTCTCGCCCTCGGCGAGCGACTACGACGTCGAGCAGGCCTACTCGAACCTGGCCCGCCAGTCCCACCCCGACCTCTACCGACGCTACTCCTCGCCCACGCGCCAGCTCGCACGGGAGCTGTTCAGCGTCTTCTACGACGCGTACCAGCAGCTGGCCAACCCCGAGCTGCGAGCTCAGCACCGCGATCAGGTCACCGACGCCGGGCAGGAATCCCAACCCGACGGCACCGGGCGGCTGTTGCCCGGCGAGCGGCTGATGCATCGGGTGCAGCGGCTAGTCGACGAGGAGCGCTGGGGCGCGGCACGAGATGCCCTGGCTCAAGCCGTCGACCAGCACGAGGACACCCCCGAGCTGCGGGCGATGCTCGGCTGGGTCACCTACCACATCGCTCCGAACGACGCCCGCACCGCTCGCGAGGCCATCGGCCACCTTCGCGCGGCCATCGAGCAGCATCCGCGCCACGACCGCGCCTACCTCTACCTCGGCCGGATCTACGCTCAAATGGGAAAGCGGATCCTCGCCGAGAAGCAGTTCGAAAAGGCGCTCCAGTGCAACCCGACCAGCAGCGAGGCGCTCGAGGATCTCCGGATCCAGCAGGAGCTCCGTCCGCCGCGACGTCGTGGCTGGTCCAGCAAGGACTGAGGGCTCGGACCCGGCGGATCAGTCCGGCCACCGGCGCTGGATGGTGGTGAGCCAGACCGCCAGACCGGCGCTGACCCCGGACCAGCCGAGCGGCCCCCACGGCGCCCCCGCCAGCCGCTCGGCGAGCATGCTCCCGAGCAGGTAGACCGCCACCACCAGCGCGCCGAGGATCGTCGCGCGCAGGCGCCTCCGGCCGGTGCGGCGGCCCACTGCCACCGCCGCCAGCGCGAGCGCCAGGCAGTGCGCCGGCGCAGTGATCGCCGCCCCCGCCAGCGGATCACGCCCCGCGCGCCGGGCGAGAAATCCGAAGTGCGGCGCGATCGCTGGTCGAAGGTCGAGCCGCTCGCGGTAGCGACCGATACGAAGCCGTCGTAGCCCGCCCGCACGGTTCTTGCTCTGCAGCTCCACGCCGCGCAGGTCGAGCGTCACCGCTGGCTCCTCGGCCGCGAAGCGCAGTCGCGCCTCGCGAGCCAGCACCAGCTCACGCCCACCGCGCCGGGCCAGCACCAGCCGCTCGAGCCGCGCCCCCCGCTGGCCCGCT
>JAUVBO010000041.1 GCA_030591195.1 Pseudomonadota bacterium | reverse complement strand
CGCAGCTCGACGCTGGCCGGCCGGTGCTGCTCTTCTTGCACGGCAACCACGCCACCTGCGGCAGCGCCGCGCCGAGCGCGAGCGCCGACTGCTCACCGGCCTTCGGCGGCACCTGCCGCAGCGATCGGAGCTGCGCCTACAGCTCCTACGGCGAGTGCCCCGCGGGGCAGATCGTCGTCAACAACCACCACGGCTACGACTATATCGGCCGGATGATGGCCAAGCAGGGCTACGTCGTGGTCTCGATCAACGCCAACCTCGGCATCACCTGCGCCCGCGGCATCCTCGGTGACGGTGGGCTGAACCTCGCTCGCGGACGGCTGGTGCTCAAGCACCTCGAGCTGCTGGCCTCGTGGAACAGCAGCACCGATCCGGGCTTCGCCGACACCTTCTTCGCCCTGCCGACCGACGGCCCGAACGAGATCGACGGCGTGCTGCTCAACGCCCCCGGCCTGCTCGGCGCCCTGGCGGGAAAGCTCGACCTCGGCAACGTCGGCCTGATGGGACACTCCCGCGGCGGCGAAGGCGTGCGGGCGGCCTACGCCCAGTACACCGAGAACAGCGACGGAGCCGACGCGGTGGACGCCGCCGGGTTCACTCTCGGCAACCAGACCTGGAGCCAGAAGATCAGCGAGCCGGTGAGCTTCAAGGGGATCCTCGAGATCGGCCCGGTGGACGGTCAGACCGACCGGCGGGTAGACGCCTTCGGCACCTCCTGGGCGGTGATCTTACCGATGTGTGACGGCGACGTCTCCAACCTCCAAGGGATGAAACCTTTCGACCGAATGCTGGCCAACCCCGAGGGTGACCTGACCCCGGCCCCCAAGGCGATGCTCGCGGTCTGGGGGACCAACCACAACTTCTTCAACACCGAGTGGCAGACATCGGACTCGAGCGTCTGCACCGGCCCGGGCCACGAGAAGGTCTTCATGAGTGACAACCTCGACGAGACCTTCGACACCGAGCTACCGCTGATCGACCAGCAGAAGATCGGCCTCGCCGCGATGCTGAGCTTCTTCTCGGCCAACGTCGGCGAAACACCCGACGCCAAGCTCGGCCGCAACTTCGACCCCTTCTACGGCATCTCCCAGGACTTCGCCGGCCTCAGCAGCTTCGAGCGCTCCTTCGCCGACTCGTCGCTCGCCGGCGACACCCTGGTGCTGAAGGACTTCGACGAGGGCAGCACCACGGTCCCCGAGCACGACCAGGCGCTGAGGGCGATCAAGGTCGACTGGAACCGCGTCGGCGAGGACAACGAGCTCCTCGAGGAGATCCCGACCTTCGACGTCGACTGGCCCGCGGCCGATCTCGGCGAGAGCAGCAAGCTGACGACGCTGAGCTTCCGCGTCTCGCGCCACAAGTCGGACAAGACCGAGACACCGACCGACTTCTCGGTGGTCCTGCTCGACGCCGACGGCCAGGCCTCGAAGCCGCTCGAGCTGTCGACCTACGCCACCCTCCGGGCCCCGGTGGGTGGGCCCTACGGCGTGCACTACATCCTGCAGACGGTCCGCGTCCCGCTGGCGGACTTCGAGGACGTGCAGCTGGACAAGGTCACCGGGATCAAGCTGGTCTTCGACCGGACCCCCCAGGGCACGATCTACCTGGCGAGCGTGCGGGCCAGCAAGCGCGCCCTGTCCCTCGCCGACGCGCCGACGAACCTGCCGATCAACACGCCGGTAGATGCTGGCGACGAGCCGGTCGCGCCAGCGACCAACACCGGGACCAACGTCGTCGTCACCGATGATCCAGGCAACGGCCGCGACCCGGGCCAGTTCGCCGAGCTGCGCTTCCAGAGCCAGGCAGGCGAGGAGTTCTGGGTCGGTGGCAGCCTGCCGGTGCTCCAGATCGGCGGCTTCCGCTTCGCCACCGGCGGCTACCCGGCCAAGGGTGACGTCGGGCGGCGGATCGACATCACCGACCCCGACGCGGACCAGCGGGTGGTCAGGCAGCTGCATAACCTGAACAACATCGTCTTCCGCGTCCCGCTCGAGTCGCGGCGGATCGACGGCAAGACCTGGCCGGGCTTCTACCAGGTCAGTGGCGACCTCGACGTCGAGATCGTCTACGGCGCCGACAGCTCCCAGCGCAGCGCGAGCTGGAGCTACGGCAAGCTCTCGGCCTGGCGCTAGCCAGCAGCGCCCTCAGGGGGCATAGAGGCTGACGCTGCGATGCTGCGACGCACGACCCACCTCGTGGACAACGGCGACGGCTGGCTGCTCGGCCTGCGCCAGGTGGTCGACGACGAGCAGCTCGACCGGCGACGACGACCGGTGGCGCTGATCCCCGGCTACGGGATGAACACCCACATCCTCGGCTATCACCCGACGGGGCGCTCGATGGAGGCCTACCTCGCCAGCTGCGGGCTCGAGGTCTGGGCGGTGAGCCTGCGGGCGATGGAGACCTCGGTCAGGACTGGCTCCGGCTCCGACGCGCTCGCCGGCGGGTCGGGGTTCAAGGCGCGCGGGCTGGTCGACCTCGGCGCGGCGCTGGAGCACATCGTCGAGCACAGCCAGAGCGAGCAGCGTCGCGTCGATCTGGTCGGCTGCAGCCTCGGCGGCACGCTGCTCTTCGTCCACCTCGCGCTGGCCACCGCAGCCCAGCGGGATCGGCTCGGCGCGCTGGTGGCCCTCGGCGCCCCCCTGCGCTGGGTCGAGATCAACCGCCTGCTCGGCGCCCTCTTCTCGTCGCCCTGGCTGGCGCGCAACCTGCGGCTCAAGTATAGCCGCCAGCTCTGCCGCCCGGTCCTGCCGCTGCTGCGCCGCTTCCCGTCGCTGCTGAGGATCTACCTCCACCCCGAGCTGGTCGATCTGGCGGGGGCCGAGGACGAGCTGGTCAAGGTCGTCGAGGACCCCGATCCGCGGCTCAACGAGGAGATCGCCCACTGGCTCGCACGACGGGACCTGGTGATCGACGGCGTCAACATCACCGAGGCGGTGCGCGAGATCGACCGTCCGCTGCTGGTGATGACCGGCAACGACGACGGCATCGTGCCCGAGGCCAACGCGCGGTTCGTCTACGACTGGGTCGACGCGCCGGCAAAGGACTACCACCTGGTCGGCGACGCGCAGCGGAAGTACGCCCACGCGGACCTCTACGTCAGTCGCTACTCTGAGGAGCTGGTCTTCGCGCCGATCGCCGGATGGCTCGGCGGCGTTTCCGCGTAGGTCGACAGCGGGGCCAAAGGGGCGCTACTTCTCGATCACCAGCTCGGCAGGGTGGAAGACCTGCGGAAACATCTCGCCGATCTGACGGAAGGCGCACGGCTTGCTGCTGTCGACCGTGCCCGTGGTGGCGTCGATGGTCCCGGTACAGTTGGGCGGGGTGCCGGCGTTGTCCGGCAGCGGACCGGCTACCAGCTCGTCCTTCTTGACCCAGACCCGGAGCGGGCGGGAGACGCTGGCGTTGCCGAGGTTGTCGGCAGCCTCGACCGCGACGCAGACCCAGCCGTCGTCGAAGTTGTTGGCGAGGAAGTCGAAGGGCAGCCCCACGCACTGCTTGCCCGTGGCCACCGGCGGGATCGAGTAGATCGCCGGCTCGGTGCTCTTCGGGTCGATGGCGGTCCAGGGGATGACCTTGGTCATCACCGTGGTCTTGCACAGCGGCTCGGGCGACTCCTCGGCTTCGCCGTCGTTGCACTGGGCGAAGGGGAACTGGTTGCCAGTTGCCGTATATGGCGTGAAGTCGGCCGTGCCCGACGGAGGGATCGGCACCAGGTTGACCGCCACCGCCTGACCCGGGGCCGGCGCGGTGCCGAGGGGCTCGACCTCGGGGTTGATGCTGTCGCAGTAGCCGTCGCCGGTGCTATCGACCACCACGGCCTGGGCGGTGTCGTCGAGCAGGAAGATCCGGGGTGAGCCTGGGTCGATCGCCGACACCGGCCTCCAGGGAGCCGTGGGCAAGTGGTTGCCGCGGTCCTCGATCCGCACCCGGAAGGCCTGCACCTGGGGCACCAGCTCGAGGTCGCTGGCCGCGTCCTCGCCCACCGGGTCGAAGGGTTTCGAGCACAACAGGGCCTTCTGTATCTCGTCGCCCTCGCCGACCTCGCCCTCGACCCCCCAGTAGTACTCCGCGCTCGGGTCGAGCGAGATCGCCGGGGTGCCGTTGTCCAGGCCGACCTGGAACTCGAAGTGGCTCTCGTTGCCGAGGGTGTCGGCGGCGCGGAAGGACATCACCGGCCAGAGGTCGAAGGGCGTCAGCGTCCGGGTGTCGAACTGCCCGATGTAGCTCGCGCCGCCGGCCGATTTCAGCGGCACGAGCCGTTTGTCGAGCTCGTTGCCGATGACGCAGGTGACCGACGAGTCCACCACGCCGGCCGGGTCGCTGACGTTGACCGCGATCTGGATGATGCCGCCGATCAGCTGCCCCGGGCTCTGACTCGATACCGACAGCTCGGGGCCTTCGTCGTCGACGAAGAAGATCCGCTCGACGTTGGACTTGGCGCCGTTTTCGTTTGCGGCGTTGAAGGTGATCACCTGCTGGCCCGAGAGGGGCGGGTTGAAGACCGGATCGTCGAACTTGACCGAGCCGACATACATCGTCCGGCCCTGGCCGAGGTCGGTCTTCTTCAGCTCGAGGACCACCGAGCCGATGCGGGCCTCGAACGAGGTCACCCGGTACTTGTCGGCGACGATCACCTGCAGCGAGACGCTGTTCTTGTGCCGGCTATCGGCCGCCGGCGAGTTGACCTGGATCAGCGGCCCGGCATCTCGCTTGAAGTCACGGAAGGCGGTGTTGGACTTGCCGAGCAGATCGCCTGCGGTGACCCAGACCCGAACGTTCTCGCCGAACGAGGCGATGTCGATCAGCCCCTCGTAGATGCCAGAGGTCGCGGTGACCGACATCCGTACCGCGTCGCGCCCGGCCGGCGTGACAGTCACGGTCTGGTCGTCGATCCCATCGGCGTCGGTGATCATCGCCCTGACCTTGACCAGCTGGCCGATCACCACCTCCTCCTCCTTCGGCGCGATGATCTCGATCGTCGGGCCTTCGGTGTCGACCTCGATATCCGGCAGCGCGCCGAGGTCGTTTGCCCGCCCGTCAAGGACCAGCGTGTCCCCGGGGGCGCTGTCGACGAGCGCTCCGTCAGGCCACTGGGCGGGGGGCTGGGTCTCCTCGCTGCCACAGCCGGTGACCACCATGGACAGGCCAGCGAGCAGCAGTGAAGGGGTGGAAAGAAAACGCGTTAAGCTTCGTCCCGGCAAGGCACCGCTGTGCATCCGAGCCTCCGTTGCGTGGTGGTCTGGCGAAGACGAACGCCGCCAGGCCCTGGACCACAAACCGTATAGGTGACAGTTGCGTCATCCTAGCATGCCGCGCCAGGGGTGTGAAAAACCTGCCGTTTCTAATCGCAACCTGGCGCCGCGGCGGCGAGCGACAGGCGCAACATCACGTCCGGCCAGCGCTGTCCACGCCGGCTGCGGCCGAGGGCCGAGACGCGATAGCAGCCGCACCCAAGGCCCAGCGACAGTCGGTAGATGCCATGGGTCAGCTCTCGCGCCACCGGGTCGACGTAGACCGACACGCCAGCCTCGAGCCCGGCCCACAGGCGCAGCCGCGCCTCCCCATAGAGCTGGTCCACGGGCCCGACCAGCAGAGCACCGGCGAGGGAGGCGGCCATGGGATCGGCGAGGACCGCCGAGGGCAGCGCCCAGGCGGCTCCCCAGGGGTCGGGGGCCGCCGACACGGTTTCCCCTAGCCCCAGGCGCTGGCGCAGGTAGCCGGCGCAGGCCTGGCCGACAGCCGACCAGCTGGCGCAGAGCTGCCCGACCAGGTCGAACCCACGCCCCGCGCCATCCAGCGGCACCGTGGCGCGCAGGTCGAGCCGGATCCTGCGCCCCGCCTGCAGCTCGACGACCCCGAGTCGCAACCCCTCTCCGAGCGCAGCGGCCAGTCGCAAGCGCCCGAGAGGCCTGCCGTCGGCGAGCCGCGCCAGGCGGGTCCGTAGCCCGAGCAGCCCCAGCCCCCCACGGCGTGGCTCGAGCCAGGCGCCGCCCGCCGTCCAGCGCCCACCACCGACCGCCACGCGCCAGCCGCCAAAGGGCTCCACCGTGTGTCTCAGCCGGCCGAAGACCCGCGCCAACGGCACCCCGAGCTCGACGCTGCTCGAGAGCAGGTGTCCAGCGCTGGCCTGCCCCTCCCCCTCTCTCCGGGCGAGCTGGAGCTGGTAGCGAGCCGTGGCCGAGAGCCGAAGCGGGCCGTCGGCCCAGCCGAGCGACAGGGCCGGGGCGAGATCGACGAGCGACAGCCAGCCGGGGACGGTGAAGCCCGGGGAGCGATCCTGGACCGCCAGGGCGGACGAGGTCGCGGTCCAGCGGGCCTCGCCGAGCAACAGCAGCGGACCGGCCACCGACACCGGAGCCAGCGCGAGCCGCCCCTCGGCCCGCCCGTGCAGCGCCGCTCGTCGCCGGCCCAGGCCGTACACCGTGGCCCCTGCGACGCTGACCACGGCTTGACGGGCGAGCATCAGATCATGAAACAGGTCGCCGACCAGGGTCACCGACAGTGGGCCCGCGCCAGCAACCCCAAGCAGGCGGCTGCGCAGAAAGGGCGCGAAGGCGCGAGCCGCGGGTCCCGCCAGGTCCGCGAGCAGCGCGGCGTCGCTGACTAGATCGGGGTGGACCGCCAGGCGCCAGCTCTGGCCCTCGGCCACGGCCTGACCCACGGCGCTGGCCCTGATCCGGTCACCGTCGGCCAGCACCAGCAACGCGACGTTGCCGGCCCCGATCGAGCCCGCCTGGTAGCGGAGGCGCGAGCGCAGGTGTGGTCCTCTCCCTTGGTGCCAGCCGCCTGCCAGCACCAGGTCGGCACGTTCCGCCAGGGCGAGGTAGACCCCCTGCTCCAGACGTACCCCGTCCCGCTCGCTGTAGCCCACCCGGGGCCAGAGCAGCCCGCTGGTGCCGGGCCGCAGCGGCAAGGCCCAGTACGGCAGGGCGAGCACCGGCACCGGGCCGATCCGCAGCCGCGGCCAGCTCAGGTGCAGCCGATGTCGGTCGCCGGCCGTCCACGCCTGCCGCGCCCGGATCCGCAGGGAGGGCCAGCCACCGCAACGGCAGAGCTCGCCGTCGACCCAGCTGGCGCGCATCCGCCCCCGACGATCGAGCCGCACCCGGTAGGCTGAGAGCCGCGCCCGACGCGTCTCGAGGCAGCCCTGCTCGACGACGATGCCGGTCCCGCGTGGGTCCCGGCCGATCTCGATCGAGTTGGCGCGGACCCGGCAGCGGCCGAGGCGCAGCACCACCTCGCCGCTCGCCTTCACCCGGCCCGGGCGGAGCTCGAGGCGATCGGCGTGGTCGATGCGAACCGGAGCGGGCACGGTCGGTACGGAAGCCCGACCATCAGCGAGGGCGGCCGGGGCCAGCCCCACGACCAGGGACAACCCTAGCGCCTCGAACAGGCGGGAGGCGTCACTCCTGGGTGCCGACCGGCGTCGGGTCAGCGGCCGGCGAAGGAGACGACCAGATAGGTGTACTTGCCGATGGTCCGCAGGGCGACGCTCGGCTTGGCCCGGCGACGGAGGCGGATCTCGAGGCGAACCTTGGCGCCCTTGAGCTGCCGCAGCTTGAAGCGGGCCACCGGTTGCTTCGGGAAGTGCAGGGCGAGCACGGTGCGGAAGTTGTTCTTCAGGTAGACCTGCACCTGCTTCAGCACGACGTGCACTCGCCGCCCTCGCGTCTTGACGGTGTACTGAACCGGCCCCGTCAGCTGCAAGAAGACTTCGGCCGCCCCGGTCTTGGCGTCACTGCGGAAGCCCGGCCAGTTGATGTGCTGGAACCCGGGCGGCGGCTCCTTCGGCGAGGGGGGATCGCCGCCTTGGAGCGAGACACCACCATAGGGAAGGTAGGGGTCCTTCTCCGCCGCCGCGTCGCTCGGTGCGAACAACAGCAGCGCGGACAACAGCAACGTCATGGCGCCAGTAGCCAGTAGCCACCCGGGCCACCTCGACCGCCTTGCTAGCATCGTTTCCTCCGTCAATACCCCCGTGATAATAGCGCAGGGCGATGAGGGGACGAAGGAAACTGCGACTTTTCAGGGACTGATCGACTGGCGAACGGGGTCCGAGACGGTCACCGGGTCGGTGGGCTCGCTTCCGAGCAGCAGGGCTCGCACCTCGCCCACGAGATAGACCGAGCCAGCCACCAGCTTCGGCCGCGGGTCGCCCTTCGCCAGCTCGATCGCGTGGGCGGCGCTGCTGGCGACCGTGATCCGTTTGCCGCGCAGCTTCGGGGCGATCTCCTGCTCGACCCGAGCCGGCTGGGCGCTGCGCGAGCTGCAGACGGGAGCCAGGATCACTCGACCGCAGCAGGCCAGCAGGGGCTCGAGCAGCGAGGCCGCGGGCTTGTCATCGAGGCAGCCGAAGATCAAGCAGTGGTCGTCGCGCTCGAGCGCCCGGGCCAGACAGCGCGCACCCGCCGGGTTATGGGCGCAGTCGAGCAGGAACTCGCCCACACGCTCCATCCGGCCAGGCCACTGGACCCCGGCCAGGCCGCGGGCCAGGCCCGCCACCGGCAACCGGAGCACCCGCCGGGAGGCCAGCTCCCGCGCTGCAGCCACCGCTAGCGCGGCGTTGAGCCGCTGGTGAGCCCCTTCCAGCCCGACCGTCAGCCCCTCGAGCAAGCGCCGGGCCGCCGCATCGTCGATCCAGCGCAGCGGCGCACCGACCTCGTCGCACCGCCGCGCGATCACGCCCCTGATCGCCGCCGCCGCTGGCCACGCGGCCACCACGGGCACCCCTTGCTTGATGATCCCGGCCTTCTCCGCGGCGATGGCCGCCAGATCTTCGCCCAAGATCTCAGTGTGGTCCCGGGAGATGCTGGTCAACACCACCACCTCGGGCATCAACACGTTCGTCGCGTCGAGCCGCCCGCCAAGGCCTGTCTCGAAGATCCCGCAGTCGATATCGCGCCTCGCGAAGTCGGACATCGCCACCACGGTGGCCACCTCGAAGAACGTCAGCCTGGGATCCAACGCGATCACCCGCTCGATCAGCTCGGCGAGCGCCCGGGGGCCGATCTCCTCGCCATCGACGGTGATCCGCTCGCTGAAGCGGTGCAGGTGGGGCGAGGTGAACAGCCCGGTCCTGACCCGTGCCTGTCGCAGGCACGAGGCGATCATCGCCGCCGTCGATCCCTTGCCGTTCGTCCCGGCGACGTGGATCGCGGCATAGCGCAGGTGTGGCTGCCCGAGCGCCACCAGCGCCTCCCGGATCCGCGACAGGCCGAGGCGCATACCGAACCGTCGCAAGTCCTGGAGCCGAGCGAGGCCGGCCAGCTGTGGCGCGAGCTGATTCACGGGCCTACGAGATCTGCTATTGGGGTCCGAGGATCCGGACCAAGAAAGATAGGCGCTTCCGCAGCTCCGAGCGGTGAACGATCATGTCGACCATCCCGTGCTCGAGGAGGAACTCGGACCGCTGGAAGCCCTCGGGCAGCGACTGGCGGATCGTCTGCTCGATCACCCGCGGACCGGCAAAGCCGATCAGCGCCTTCGGCTCGGCGAGGATCACGTCACCGAGCATCGAGAAGCTCGCCGCCACGCCACCGGTGGTCGGGTGGAGCAGCACCGAGACATAGGGCAGACCGGCGTCCTTGACCCGGCGCAAGGCGGCGGTGACCTTCGCCATCTGCATCAGCGAGAGGATCCCCTCCTGCATCCGCGCCCCGCCCGAGGCCGAGCAGATGATCGCCGGCCGGCGGTGCTCCACCGCCGCCTCGAGGAGCCGCGTCAGCCGCTCGCCGACCACCGAGCCCATGGATCCGCCCATGTACTCGAAGACCATCACCCCGATCGCCACTCCCTGGCCATCGAGGTCGGCGAGCCCGACCATCACGGCCTCGGTGTGGCCGCTCTTCTTCCGTGAAGCTTTGATCCGGTCGCGATATCTCTTCGAATCCTTGAAGTTCAGCGGATCGAGCGGCTCGACGCCGTCGGCGAACTCG
>JAUVBO010000624.1 GCA_030591195.1 Pseudomonadota bacterium | reverse complement strand
GATCTCCGCCTCCATCATCTTCTGTGCCGCGTCGAAGAGGTACTGCTTGTGGATCTCGAAACAATCGAGGCCGTACTTGTCGATGAGGGCGAGAAGCCTCCGCTCGCCGACGGTGCAGGCGCCGATCTCGGCGCGCATGTCCTCCTGGACGATCTGCAGGCGGATGTTGGCGAAGATCAGGTCCCAGACATCACGGCGCAGCTCGCCTCGCTCGTAGACCTTGACCGCTGGGATCCGCAGGGCCTCCTGCCAGACCTCGGTGGCCTGCGGGTTGTAGCCGCCGCGCACCGCGCCGCCGATGTCTGCCTGGTGGCCCTTGCACGCGGCCCAGCCGACCAGGCGCTCACCGATGAAGATCGGCTTGAAGGCCGCCACGTCGTTGTTCTGGTTGCCGAGGGTGAAGACGTCGTTGTGGAAGAACACGTCGCCCGGGTAGATCTCGCCGCGAAACCGCTCGACGATGTGCTGGCAGACCGGGCTGAGCGAGAAGCTGAGGATCGGCAGGTTCTCCGTCTGCTCCAGCATCCGGCCCTCGGCGTCGTAGAGGCCGGTGACGAAGTCCTTCGCCTCGCAGAGGATCGGCGAGCGGGTCGTCTTCTCCATGCTGAGGCTCATCTCGTCGGTGATCGCCTTCAGCGCTCGACCGATGATCGACACCAGCACCTTGTCCACCGGCTGCTTGCTGCTGCTCATGGCGCTCACTCCTCGCCCAAGTCGTCATCGGATCGCCGGATCACGCAGGTGCCGAAGTCGTCGAGCTCCGCCTGGTAGGCGCCGCTGACGAAGGCGGTGGTGTTCGTCCCCTCGATAATCGCTGCGCCGGCGATGCGGTCCCCCGCCTGCAGTTGATGGCCATCGTAGACCGGCAGCGACTCGAAGGCCTCGCGCTCCGGCACGTAGGCCTCGCGGTACCCCTTGAGCGCGTGAGCCGGATCGCCGTCGCCGCGCGGTCGTCGGGGCAGGACGGGCTTGTCGGTGTGGCCAATCGACTGTACGCGGACGTTGATCAGCTCGAGGCCGGTCCCCTCGGCCGCCAGATCGTAGCCATAGAGGCGGTTGTGCTCGGCGTGGAAGGTGCGGGCGATCGCCTGGTGGTCGCCGGCGTCGACGGCCTGACGGGGCACGGCAAGGGTCACCTCGTGGTACTGCTTGAGGTAGCGCAGGTCGAGCAGCACCCGGTGCTCGGCCTGCTCGCCGCCGACCCCTTCACGGGCGAGGTGCTGGCTGCCCTCGGTCACCATCTCGTCGGTCAGCTGACGCAGGCGCTGCCAGTCGATCTTGGCCAGCGGGGTGACATAGGAGCGGACGAAGTCGTGCTGCAGATCCGACATCAGCATCCCGGTGGCGCAGAGGATCGAGGCAGTCGCCGGGACGATCACCTTCGGGATCTCGAGCTCGCTGGCGATCATGCAGGCGTGCAGCGCCCCGGCGCCGCCAGCGACGACCATCGGGAACTCTCGTGGGTCGAGGCCGCGCTTGACCGTGATCTCGCGGACCCCGTGGGCCATGTTGCTGTTGATCACCCGGTACATCCCGGCGGCGGCCTCGCGGACCGAGAGCCCGAGCGGCTCGGCGATATGCTGGCGGATCGCCGCCTGGGCTAGCTCGAGGTCGAGGGTCATCTTGCCGCCGGCAAAGTAGCCGGCGTCGAGGTAGCCGAGCACCAGGTCGGCGTCGGTGCAGGCCGGCGCCTCGCCGCCGCGGGCATAGCAGGCCGGCCCGGGCGCCGCGCCGGCCGACTGGGGCCCCATTCGCAGCAGCCCGCCAGCGTCAATCCAGCCGATGCTGCCGCCGCCGGCGCCGATGGTGACGATCTCGAGCATCGGCAGGGCGATGCGCAGCCGGTCGATCTCCCCCTCGGCCTTGAGCGCGACCTGACCTTCGCGCACCAGCGAGGCGTCGAAGCTGGTGCCGCCCATGTCGGCCACCAAGCAGCTCTGCTCGCCCAGGGGCTCGATCGCGGTCAGGCCGGCGCGGGGGCCAGCGGCCGGACCGCTGAGCAGGGTCATCGCGGGACGCGCGAGGGTTGCCTCGGGCAGGGCGACGCCGCCGCTCGACTGCATGATCAGCAGCACGCCGGAGAACCCTGCCTCGGCGAGGCTGCGGGTCAGGCTGCCGAGATAGTCGCGCAGGACGGGGCCGATGTAGGCGTTGAGCACGGTGGTCGAGATGCGATTGTAGAATCGCACCGTCGGCAGCACTTCCGAGGAGACGCTGAGGAAGGCCTCGGGGAGCTCGGCGCGCACGGCAGCTGCAGCGGCGCGCTCGTGGGACGGGTTGGCGAAGGCGTTCATCAGGCACACGGCCACCGCGGTGCAGCCGGCGTCGCCGAGCAGTCGAGCCGCCTCGCGGACCGCCTCGAGGTCGAGAGGCACCAGCTCGTCACCGCGGTGGTCGAGACGGCCGGTCACCGGCCGCCGCAGGTGGCGCGGCATCAACGGCACCACGTTGAGGTAGCGGTTGTTGTACTGCTCCTCGCGGATCCCGCGACGCATCTCGAGCGCGTCGCGCAGCCCCTCGGTGGTGATCAAACCGGTGGGCGCGCCGCGGCGGGTGAGCGTCGCGTTGGTGGTGACCGTGGTCCCGTGGACGATGGTGTCCACCTGGCCGGCGAAGGCTGCGAGCGACAGGCCCTTGCTCTCGGCGATGGCGCGGACCCCGTCGAGCACGCCGAGGGACGGGTCCTGAGGCGTGGAGAGGACCTTGAAGGTCTCCACCTCACCATCCCCGGCGTGAAGGAAGAGGTCCGTGAACGTCCCGCCGACGTCGATCCCGATTCTGTAGCGCATCTGCACCCCCCCACGACCGCCACGACCGCGGACGCGGATGGCGGAGTGTATGAGAAAACGCGCGGCCGTGGTATGGGAATCCTGCTATCCTCGGTCGGGCAGCACCCGGGCAGCGCAGGTCCAAACACACGGGACGAAACCATGGCGAAGTACATCGCCATCGCCGGCAACATGGGCGCGGGCAAGAGCTCGCTGGTGCGGTTTCTCTGCTCGCACTACAAGCTGCGACCGTTCTACGAGGCGAACGAGGAGAACCCCTACCTCAAGGACTTCTACGGCGACATGCAGCGCTGGGCGTTCCACAGCCAGGTCCACTTCCTCGCGGGCAAGTTCCGAATCCACCAGGAGCTCGAGCTGGTGCGTCAGCGCGACACCGTGGTGCAGGACCGGACGATCTACGAGGACGCCGAGATCTTCGCCTACAACCTCTACCGCAGCCGCAAGATCGCCACGCGGGACGACCTCACCTACCGGGCGCTATACGAGTCGATCGTCCGCTCGCTTAGGCCGCCCGACCTGATGATCTACCTCCGCGCCAACATCCGTACCGTGCGCAAGCGGATCAAGCTCCGCGGGCGCCCGGAGGAGCAGTCGGTGCCGCTGAGCTACGTCCGACGACTGCAGGAGCTGTACGAGGAGTGGTTCGCCCGCTACGACCACTCGCCGACGCTCGAGATCGAGACGGACAAGATGGACTACATCACCGACCTGATCGATCGCATCGACCTGCAGAACAAGATCAGGCGTTACGTCTAGGGCACGACGACGATGACCGACTACCGGCCCGTGGTCTACCACCGCACGCTGAGCATCGAGAGCATGCGGCTCCGCAAGGTGGTCAACCAACTGGGCGTCGACGTCGACTTCCGCGACGTGTTGATCTCGTCGCGCCACCGCCGCGAGCTTGGCGAACTTGCGGCCGAGGCACGGCTGCCCTG
>JAUVBO010000372.1 GCA_030591195.1 Pseudomonadota bacterium | reverse complement strand
GACGGGGTACAAGTGGATCCATCGATATCACGAGCAGGGACCAGACGGGCTGGTTGACCGTTCCAGCCGGCGGGAACAAACCCGACCGGTCGTTGTCTGATCCGACGACTCTACTCCCGGGCGAGGCTGCCTCCGGGATCACGGTGGATCAGGCTGCGCGCGCCTTCGGCTCGATCATCGACCTGTTCCCCTCTCGCGCCGAGCTGCGCCGCTTCGCCGCCGGCCAGCTGGAGAGCCTCGGCCAGCTGGAGAGCCTCGGCCGCGCCGGGGTCGGGCTCGCCCGTGCCTTTGGCACGCTGGCCAGGGCCCTGAAGCGGCGCTATCCGGATCAGCGGGGCCGCCAGTTCCGCCGGATCTTGCGCGAGGACCTGGGGCTGGTCGGGCGGGCGTGGCTTCGTCGCCGCCCGGGGCTGCGTGGCGATATCGAGCGGCGGCTCGGTCAGCTGGGGGCCAGGCTGGCGCAGCAGGCGTCGCTGCGCCTGGTGCTGACCTGGGAGAGCGACGCCAATGACATCGACCTGCATGTCACCGATCGCCTCGGCGACGAGGCCAGCTACCAGAGCCAGCGCCTGCCCAGTGGTGGACGGCACTACGGCGACGTGACAAACGGCTACGGACCCGAGTGCTTCGCAGTCAATGGCGTGCGCCCGGCATACCCCTACCGGCTCAAGGTGAGGTACTTTTCCCAAGGGCCGATGGGCCACGGCACGGGCAAGGTGCAGGTCCTGCGCCACGATGGGCGAGGGCGGCTCAGGTTCGATGACCGTCCCTTCTTGATGATGAAACGCAGCGGCGAGCTCGATCTCGGGTTGGTCCTCAGACACTGAGGTGGGATAGGCGCGACTTGATCTGATTGATCTGATTGATCTGATTGATCTGATTGATCTGACACCCGCTCCCGAGAAACGAGAGAGGGGGTACCCTGGCTGTGGTTCAAGACGCAGCCGGAGCACCGCGATCAACGACGAGAAGCGCCGAGAGGGGGGTGTCCAATGATCCGGTCACTCTTAACCCAGCGATATGCTTACCAATATTAATGGGTGCAGTCTACGCTATGGCGCCAGCGTCCTGACGCAGCGGAACCCGATGCGGGGGTAGCGGACCAGCGGGTCATAGGAGAAGCGACTGGCCGCCCGCAGGTAGCTCGCGGGGTTGGTCCACGACCCGCCCCGAGCCACCCGAGAGGTTCCCGTTGTGGCTCCCCAGGGATCCGTTGCCGAATAGGGCCCAAGGTCGTTCTGATTCCAGTCGCTGCACCACTCCCACACGTTGCCCGCCATGTCGAACAGACCCCAGGCGTTCGAATTCAGCTGCTCGACGGGGTGCGTCATGCCGCCCGCGTTGTCACAGTGCCAGCCGATCTTGTCCGCTGTCTTTTCCGGCACACATAACGAGCAGGTGCTCGCGTCGATCCCCCCGTTGTAGAAGGCTGTCTGGGTCCCGGCGCGATAGGCGTACTCCCACTCGGCCTCGGTCGGAAGGCGGTAGCCCGGGCAAGAGAAGGCACCCTGCCCGCTGTAAGCCGGCGCCTCGTCGCAGACTACGCCGAGGCCACTACTGGCGCATTCGTAGCAGGGCGCCTTTCCCGCCTGCGTCGACAGTGCGTTGCAATAGGCCACCGACTCGTGCCAGTTGACACGCTCCACCGGGCAGTCCATCCCACAGGACGGATTGAACGACGGGTTGTAGCCCATCAGGCTGGTGAACTGCCCCTGGGTCGTCTCGGTGCTCTGGACGACGAAGCCGTGGGTCAGCGTCACTTGGTGCAGGGTTTCCGTGAAGGACCGACACGGCTCACTCGTGGGTGCTCCCATGTCCAGCATCCCGCTCGGGACAGGCAACCAGGTCCCCGGCACCACCCCGCCGGGGCCGTCCACCGTCGCGTCAGCCGTGGGGCCGTCCGCCGTCGCGTCCGCCGTGGGGCCGTCCGCCGTCGCGTCCGCCGTGGGGCCGTCGATCGCGGGGCCATCGGGCCGGGCGGCATCCTCGTCAGCGCCAACGAACGAGTAGACCAGGTGACAGCCACCGAGCCCCGCGAGGGCGACGAACGAGGCCACCACCGATAGTCGTGTGGCCGGCCCTCGCGTGAACTCGACCGCCTCACGGTGGAACCTACCCTGCCCAAAATGCTTCCGGTCGGCCACCATGCTTCATTGAAGGCCGCCCCGCGATCCTCTGTCCAGAGAAATGAGGGTCGCTGGGCCTTAGGCTGGCGCCCTCGAGGGGCGACGAGACGACGATCGCGTTGTCGTCGACCACGACACCCTCCGGGTCCACCCGCGCGGCGCGGATCGACTCGAGATCTTGCGCTGTTGCCCGTTGGCAGAGAGAATGTGTGGGATTCGATGCCGTAGTGGGATGTGAGCACGGCGCGTCGTCGCCGTCGTGAGGAGCGCTGCACTGTTTCGGGGCACCGAGCGGTTCGAGGTTGCTGGGGAGCTGGGGCGAGGAGGCATGGGGGTCGTCTACCATGCCTTCGACCGCGAGCGCGGGATCGACGTGGCGCTCAAGACCCTGCCGCAGCTCACCCCGGACGGGATCTACCGGCTCAAGCGCGAGTTTCGCGTGCTGGCCGATATCACCCATCCCAACCTGATTGTCTTTCACGAGCTGCACCGCGCGGGCGAGCAGTGGTTCTTCACCATGGAGCTGCTCGAGGGCCGTGACTTCCTCGCCCACATCCGCTTCGCCAACGCGGCGGTGACAGCGGCGACGCAGTCCGCCGTCGCCGACACCGCGCCCTCACCTCCGGCCACGGCGAGCTTCGTCGCCACGACGAACAAGCTCGTTTTGCCGGCCGCCGAGCCCACGCGCTCGTTGCGTGCGGGCGGAGCTGCGGTTGACACGCCTCCCGGACCTCAAGCGCAGAGTGGCAGCCAGATCCCCTGGAGCGTCGACGACGAGCTACTTCGTGGGGCGCTGACTCAGGTTGTCCACGGCGTCCGCGCGCTTCACGCCACGGGCAAGATCCACGGCGACCTCAAGCCGGGCAACGTCGTGGTCACCGACTCCGGGCGGGTCGTGCTGCTCGACTTCGGCCTCGCGGTCAACGTCGCGCAGGACGGGTCGGTCGAGCAGTCAGACTTCGTCTCGGGGACGCCTGGCTACCTGGCGCCCGAGTGCTTCGAGGGCCACCTCAGCACCGCCAGCGACTGGTACAGCGTGGGGGTGATGCTCTACGAGACCCTCACGGGATGGCTGCCCCTCACGGGCAGCCTCGAGGTGCTGATCGCCCGCAAGCAGAGAGAAGATCCGCTCCCGCCACACCTCGTGGCGGACGGTGTGCCGACCGATCTGTCCGTCCTGGCGATGGACCTGATCGAGCGCTCGCCCGCAGCGCGCCCGGCCGGCGCGGAGATCCTTCGCCGGCTGCGGGGACAGGCGCCGCCCCCCGAGATCTCGCTGTCTTTGTCGACACCGGCGCCGTTCTTCGTCGGACGAGGTCGGCACCTGCGAGCGCTGAGCGAGGCCTTCGAGCTGGCGACCGAGGGCCGTCCGGTCTTCGTTCACGTCCACGGTTCATCGGGTAACGGCAAGACGACGCTCGTGCGGCGATTCCTGCAGGAGGTCGCCGAGCGCCGCGGTGCGCTGGTGCTGGCCGGCCGCTGCTACGAGCGCGAGGCGGTGCCCTACAAGGCCTTCGACGAGCTCGTCGACGCGCTGGGCACCCACCTGCACGACCTGCCGCAGGTCGAGTCCGCCAGCCTGCTCCCACGCGACGTCCGCCTGCTCGCGCGGGTCTTCCCGGCGCTGATGCGCGTGCGCGCCGTGGCCGAGACGCCGCTGCGCCCTGCCGACGACCCGCAGGAGCTGCGGCGCCGGGCCTTTGCGGCGTTCAAGGAGCTGCTGGGCCGGATCACCGATCGCCGGCCGCTGGTGCTGTTCATCGACGACCTGCAGTGGGGTGACGTCGACAGCGCGCGCCTGCTGGCCGACCTGCTCGGGCCCCCGGATCCGCCGCCGCTGCTGCTCGTCGCGAGCTACCGCAGCGAGGAGGTGCTCGACAGCCCGGTGCTGCAGGCGATGCTCAGCGCGACCAAGGCATCCGCCGCGGCGGTCAAGGTACGCGACGTCGAGGTCGCGCCGCTGGCCGCGGACGAGGCGCAGCGGCTGGTCGGTCAGCTGCTCGGCAGGGACCGCGCCTCGGAGGAGCTCGCCGAGACCATCGCGCGAGAGGCCAAGGGTAACCCGTTTCTGATCTGGGAGCTGGTGCAGTACCTGCGAGCGGGCATGTCCCAGCGCGGGGCTCGGCTGGAGGTGATGCTCGCCGAGCGCGTGTCGCTCCTTCCGCGCGACGCCCAGCGGCTGCTCGAGATCATCGCCGTCGCCAGCCGTCCGCTTTCCCAGTCGCTGGTGGCCGAGGCCGCCGCGCTCGAGGGCGACGCCGAGATGGCGTTTTCCTACCTGCGCACGGCGCACTTCGCGCGCAGTCGCGGCGCCCAGCTGAGCGACGTGATCGAGCCCTACCACGACGGCCTCCGCGAGACGCTGCTCGCTCGCCTGGGATCGGAGCAGCTGACGCGGCACCACCGCAGCATCGCCGAGGCCCTCGAGCGCGTTGCAGAGCCCGATCCCGAGGCGCTCGCGCTGCACTGGGAGGGGGCGAGCGAGGCGGGCAAGGCGGCCAGGTACGCCGAGGCCGCCGCCGCTCGTGCCGAGGAGGCGCTGGCCTTCGACCGGGCAGCGAGCCTCTACCAGCGCGCGATCACGCTCAGGCCCGAGCGGGCCGCCGAAGGCACGCGCCAGCTGAAGGGCCGGCTGGGCGAGGCCCTGACCAACGCCGGGCGGGGCCAGCAGGCAGCCGAGGCCCTGCTGGCGGCCACCCGTGGCGCGGCCCCGGCGCAGGAGGTGGATCTCAAGCGTCGGGCCGCCGAGCAGCTGCTGATCAGCGGGCACGTCGAGGAGGGCAAGGCGCTCGCGCGCTGGGTG
>JAUVBO010000102.1 GCA_030591195.1 Pseudomonadota bacterium | reverse complement strand
GAGAGCGGGCACCTGCTCTCGGCCTTCGTGCACGACACGACCCGGGGCCAGGCGGCGGGGGGCGTACAGTTCTGGAGCTACGCGCGGCTGGCGGACTTCATCGTCGACGGCCTGCGGCTCAGCCGCGGGATGGGGCAGAAGTGTGCGCTGGCGGGCCTCTGGTGGGGCGGCGGCAAGGGCGTGATCGCGCGTCAGGAGGAGCTCGATCACCGCGATCCCGACCTGCGGCGGGCAGTATACCGCGACTACGGCCGCTTCATCTCCGGGCTGCGCGGCTGCTACGTCACGGCCGAGGACGTGGGGAGCACGCCGGAGGACATGGCGCGGGTCCACCAGACCACGCGCCACACCACCTGCATCCCGGCGGAGCAGGGCGGCAGCGGCAACCCGAGCATCCTCACCGCCGCGGGCACGGTGGTCGGGATGGAGGCCGCCCTGGCACATCTCGGACGCGGCGGCATCGAGGGCAAGACGGTCGCGATGCAGGGCCTGGGCAACGTCTCGGTCTACATCATCGCCGAGCTGCTCGATCGAGGTGTGGCGCGGATCATCGGTGCCGACGTCGACGAGCTGGCGGTGCATCGCATCCGGCAGCGCTATCCCGACGCGCCGCTCGAGGCGCGGGTGGTCTCACCGGACGATCAGACGATCCTCGCCGAGGCCTGCGACCTGGCCTCGCCGAACGCGGTGGGCGCCACGCTCAACCCGCAGACGATCCCGACGATCCAGGCTGCCGTGGTCTGCGGCGCGGCGAACAACCAGCTGCGACAGAGCGAGCGCGACGGCCGGGCGCTCCAGCAGCGCGGCGTGCTCTACGTTCCGGACTTCCTGACGAACCGGATGGGGATCGTCAACTGCGCCAACGAGCAGTACGGGCGCCTGCGTGAGGATCCGGCGATCGTCGCCCACCTCGCGCGCGAGACCCCCCACGGCGTCTTCAGGCGCGCCGTCGAGGTGTTCGAGCGAGCCGAGCGCTCGGGGCGCTCCACCGCCGAGGAGGCCGAGTCCCTCGCCGACGAGCTCGCCCAGCAGCCCCACCCGATATGGCCCGGGCGGGGCCAGCTGATCATCGACGACCTGGTCGCCGCGGGCTGGGACCGCGGCGACTAGAGCCCTCGCCCGGCTCCAGCGGCCGTAGCCTGGGTCGAGTGTCGCGGGATCCGCTAGGGGAGGAGCTTGGAGAGTGTCGCGCTCAGCGAGCGGGCGGCCTTGTCGTCGATCATGCCGAAGCGCTGGCGCAGCACGCCGTCGCGATCGACGATGAAGCTGGCCGGGATCGAGAACCCGTTGCCCTTCTTGACGTACTTCTTGCCCGCCACACCGTAGGCGTCGATCAACACGGTGAACGGCAGCCGGCGCTTGCGGAGGAACGCGTCGAGCTTCTCCCGTCCCTGCTGTTCCTCGAGCAGCGCCACCAGCACGATCTTGAGCCCCTTGGCCTGGTAGCGCTTGTGGAGCTGGACCAGCTTCGCCAGCGACTTGCGGCAGGGCTTGCAGTCGGTGCGGAAGAAGTCGAGCAGCAGGGTGTGCTTCGGCTGGTGGGCGCGGGCGCGGCCGGGGTAGGCCAGCTCGGCGAGCCGGAACAGCGTGCCCTCGCCGTCACGCAGGGTGAAGCCGGGCGCTGGCTTGCCCAGCTCGGGCCCGGCCGAGGCCACCGCCGGGCCGAGCAGCAGCGACAGGGCCAGCGCTAGCGCTAGCGCCGTCGCTGTCGTCAGGCGATGTTGGAGGAAGGAGCACGTCACGGTGGCAGACCTCGTGTTGGGGTTACCGCGACCAGGCGGGCGTCTTGGCGGCGCCGCGATGGATCCGGTGTTGGTTCAGGCCGTCGGGGTCCATCAGCCACAGGCCGCCGCGGCTCGATGAGAATACTATCAGCCGGCCGTCGGGCGACCAGCTGGGGCTCTTGTTGCTGCCCTGACCCTGGGTCAGCCGCTTGACCTCGCCGGTCTTGGTGTTGACGGTGAAGATGTCGAACCCGCCGCCGGCGCGGCTGGTGAAGGCGACCAGGGGCGTCGCCTTGCGCGGACACCAGGCGGGCTCCTGGTTGTAGCTGCCCTTGAACGTCAGCCGCCGGGCACCGCCGCCAGACGCGGACATCAGATAGATCTGTGGCGACCCGCCGCGGTTGGAGACGAAGGCGATCTTGGCGCCGTCGGGCGACCAGCTGGGCGAGGTGTCGATCGCCGCGTTGCGGGTCAGCCGGCGGATGATCCCGCCCGAGGAGCTGAGCAGGTAGAGCTCGGCGTTGCCGTCCTTGCTCAGGGTCAAGGCGATCTTCGAGCCACCGGGGGAGAAGGCGGCGCCGGTGTTGAGCCCCGGACGCCTGGAGATCCGGAAGGCGCGGCCACCACGGCGGAGGTAGAGGTCGGGGTTGCTCCAGAGGAACGCGGTCCAGACCAGCGCGCCGCCGGGGGCCCAGGCGGGCAGCACGTTCTGCTTGCCCGTGCGCGAGACCCGGTGCACGCCGTGGCCGTCGTATTCCATCACGTAGATCTGCGAGCTGCGGCTGCGGCCGCTGCCGCTGGAGAAGGCGATCCGCGTGTGGAAGATCCCCTTCTCGCCGGTGAAGTACTTGACCACCTCGTTGCCGAAGCGGTGGGCCAGCCGCCGCACCGAGCGGCCCTTGCTCTTGTAGCTCTTGGCCAGCACCGGGCGGGAGCTCTTGGTCGTGTCGTAGAGGAAGAAGTCGATGCTGTAGCGGGCGCCCGACAGGCGCTGGGTACGGGCCTTGATCACGCCCTGGGCTCCGACGTTCATCCACGCCGTGGGGTCGATGGAGACGCCTTCCTTCTTGAGGTCGGCGAGGAAGCCCCTGGGGCTGAGCACCTTGAACATGCCGCAGAGGGTCAGGTCGCGGGTCATCACCCGGGTCGCCTCGCTGGCCTGATAGCCGGCGCCGCCGCGGTCGATGACCGGCGCAATGGCGATCTTGTAGAGCGTCCGGCCGGTGCCGGTGATCACGGTGTACTTGCGGTCTTGCCCGTGGACCGGCCCTGGCCGGGCCAGCAGCACCGTTGCCAGCAGGCCGAGGGTCGTCGGCAGCGAGAGCCGCCGCCAGAGGCGTCGCCTGCCGTTGTTGTCGCGGTAGTTGATCACTGAATGCCTCGCCAGTTCAGCTTGAGCGCCAGCCCGTTGGCCAGGATCGAGGCCAGCCGGTCGACCGGTGGCACGGGGATGCGCTTGATGCGGCCCCAGGCCAGCATGATCGAGCTGTCGAAGTGCGTGTTGCCGGACTTGCGATCGAACTGGATCGGGAACTGGATCCGGCCGTTCTTGTCGATGTTGATCACCACCAGCACGTGGAGCCGCTTGGCGCGGTCGCGTGGGATCACCGCTGGCAGGGACCAGGTACGGTTCCAGAGGTCGGCGATCCGCGTCATGTAGCGGTCGCCGGCCTTGCCGGTGGCCGAGCCGCCGACCACGCCGTCGGGATCGCCCTCGCCCTCACTCTCGATCTCGCGCTGAGCCCTGGCCAGCAGGTCGAGCTTGTCGAGGGCGTTGCGCTGGCGGTCGGAGAGCTTCGCCTCCCGCTTGTCCTTCTTCGGCTTGTTCGGGGCGGCGCCTTCGTCGGCGGAGAGGTCCACCGTCTTCTTCTTCATCGTCGATAGCTGCGGGACGATCTTGTCCGGCAGCTTCTTCGGGTCCTTCTTGCGCCCCTTGCGGATCAGCCGGGCGACGACGTAGCTCGGCGGCGGTGGCGGCTTGACGGCAGCCTCCAGCGAACGACGGTAGAGCACGATCCCGACCACCGTGCCGACATGAAGCAGCAGGGTCACGATCAGGCCGACGATGGCGAGCGGCTCGAATTTCTTCTTCTGCCCATACATTGTTGTTCTCGAACGCCCACTCCTTCGCTTCGACCCGCTGGCTGGAGCTTCTATTTCATTGCTGCCGGCGGTTTTTCCGGGAGATCGCTATTTCGTCTTGCCTTCGTTGCCCTCGGTCTCGCGCTCGGCGCCACGCTCCTCGCCCTCGGCCGCGTCGGTGATCATTCCTACCTTGTCGATGCCCGCGAGCTTGGCCACCGCCATCACTTTGACCACCAGGCCGTAGGAGAGGTTGCGGTCGGCGCGGATGTAGAGCTCCTTGTCGGTCTGTAGCTTCTCGTTGTGCTTGAGCTTGTCGGCCAGCTGGGAAAAGGGGACGAAGGTCTTGCCGAGGTAGATCCGCTTGGCCCGGTCGATGTGCAGCACCAGGTACTTCTCCTCGGCTTGCAGGTCCTGGGCCTTGGCTTTGGGTAGGTCCACGTCGACCCCCTGCTGGATCAGCGGGGCGGTGATCATGAAGATGATCAGGAGCACCAGCATCACGTCGACCAGCGGCGTGACGTTGATCTCCGACAGCATGCCGCCGCCACCACCTGTGCTCATCGCCATGGCGACTGTCTCCTCGTCGCTTCGCTCGGTTTCATGACTAGTACGCTGCTAGCGGCCGCGAGCCTGCTCGGCACCGACGGCGCCCGGCCCCTACTTGAAGAAATGGCGCTTGGTGATGTTAAGGAAATCGTTAGAGAATCCTTCCATCTCGGAGTGGAGGACCTTCACCCGCCGCACGAAGTAGTTGAACGCGATGACCGCCGGGATCGCTGCCATCAGGCCGATGGCCGTGGCGATCAGCGCCTCGGCGATGCCCGGCGCCACTGTGGTCAGGTTGGCCGCGCCCTTGGCGCCGATGTTGATGAAGGAGTTCATGATGCCCCAGACCGTGCCGAACAGGCCGACGAAGGGAGCGGCCGAGCCAGTGGTGGCGAGGAAGGGGATCATGCTCTCGAGGTGGGTCAGCTCCGAGTTTTCGGCGCGCTCGAGCGCGCGCTCGATACTCTGCATGTCGCCCAGCCAGCGCTCGCTGCCGCCCTTTTCCTCGGTCTTCTTGATCTTGCTCAGCTCGATGTAGCCGGCCTTGAAGACCTGGGAGATCGGGCTGCGCTTGAGGTCCTCGGCGGTCTGGTAGATCGCGTCGAGGCGCTTGGAGTTCCAGAACGTCTCGAGGAACTTGTGGCTCTCGGAGTGGGCCCGTTTCAGAGAGAAGTACTTGTAGACGATGACGTACCAGCTCACCAGGCTGAAGAAGGCCAGCAGCACCAGCACGCCCATCACCACCGGCGAGGCGTCGAGCACCAGCTCGATGATGTCGAGCTGCTGGCCCGGGACGGCACCGGCCGGGGCCGCCTGGGTGGCCAAAGAGGCATAGACAACTTGCGTTGGATTCATCGATATTTTCCCGGAAGATCGCGGCGCCGGCACCCACCGCCGGCCTGGCACTCAGATATCTCACAGCCGTCCTACCAAGTCAAACAAGCGAACTCTTTGACATTGCAGCAATTCTTGGTAGTCCTGTTGGAAGGGTGGAGAATCGGCGGTGAATAGCTACGTCGCAGGGGAGGTCAATAGGCTGCTGGCCGGGCTGGCGATGGTATCGCTCGTGGCGCAGGCGGCCTGCGTCGAGGTCGATGGCGGCGCGCTGGAAGGAGCATGGGTGGTCAACGTCGCCGACAAGGGGGTCCGGATCGACTGTGCCTGCGGGCAGATGGCGTCGGTGGCCTTCTCGCTGACCCCGTGGGACGCCCAGGGGCGCGACCCATGCGAGGGAGATGGCGAGGGAGAGGCCGCCCGCTGTCGGTTCGACTGCGGTGATGGAGTGGGCACGACCCGCTTCTTCATCCCCGAGGGGCGCTACGCGATCTCGATGGTGCCGGTGGGGCTCGACGGGGTCAGCCTCGCCGCCGAGAGCGGCGTCGTCTATCCGGCGCCGGTGGTGCGCGACGTGCGGAAGGGCGAGCTGACCAGTCTCGGCGTCAGCCTGTTCATCGTCGCCCGTTCGCGCCTGGCCGGTCCGGACAAGTGCGAGGCGGGGTGGCTCGAGCCGCCGTGATCGGCCGCCCCGGTGTGAAGCGGATCACTGAACCGGGCCCACTGGGGGGCGCACAATGGAGGTCGGGTGGTGAGCAGGGTGGCGTGGGAGAAGCGGATTGCCTCCCGATGATGATCGGTACAAGATAGGCACCTCCAACGAAAGACACTGGATTGGGAAACGGCAGATCTCGCCGTGGCCACGCGGTGGCGACGCGATCTGGCCCTCTTATCAGGTAGCTAACTGCGGCAGCAACAGCCGCACGGCAGGAGAAGCAGATGAAGCTCAGCAGAATCGCGCCAATCGTCGGGATCGTGGGGATCGCGGCCGCCTGTACGGTGGTGGTGATCGCCGATGTCACCGTCCAGTGGAGCGTCGATGGAAAGAGCAGCGGCGACGATAAGTGCAAGGAGTACGGGATCGACTCCTGGAACATCGTGCTCGATGGCCCCGAGCGCCCGATGCCCACCTTCCGTGTTCCCTGCGGCCTGGAGTATTCGATCTCCGACTCGATCGAGGAGGGCCGCTACGACATCCAGGTCTCGGCGGAGGACGCGGACGGCAACCTGCTGGCGTCCAAGTCGAAGACCGGCGTCTTCATCGACGGCATGGCGCGCTCGAACATCTTCGAGTTCGACTTCGTCGCGGCGGACTTCGAGCTGCCGCCAGCGCCGGTCTGCGGTGACGGCACCTGCGAGGTCGACGAGGTCTGTCCCGCGGACTGCGACCCCGGGCCGAGCTGCGGCGACGGCACCTGCGATCCCGACGAGGACTTCGGCAACTGTCCCGCTGACTGCGAGGAGCCCAAGGACGCGAGCATCATCGTCTCGTGGAAGATCAACGGCACCATCGACGGCACCGCCACCGGCGACAGCTGGGACAAGTGCGACGAGGTGGGGGCGGCCAAGGTCAAGATCACCATCGGCAGCGACGCGCCGGTGATCGTGCCCTGCGCCGACGACAACATGTCGACCCAGATCATGGGCTTCCTCGCCGGCGAGTACGACCTGAAGATCATCCTGCTCGACGCCAGCGACAACCCGATCACCACCGAGGCTGGCGACAAGGTGATCGCCGCCAAGGATCCGCAGGAGGAGCCGTTCGAGTTCTACTACGACTCGTTCAACTCGACGATCAAGGAGACCACCACCGGCGACTACCTCTTCCGGACCTTCTTCGAGGCGGCCAAGCTCAAGTGTGGTGAGACCTCGCCGGCGGTTGGCTACAAGCTCCACCTGCTCGAGCTCGATGGCACCCCGGTGAACGCCCAGGCCTGTTATCCGGGCCCCTCCCACTGCGTCGACACGATCTCGTCCGACAGCGGTATCTGCCAGGACTTCGATCAGTCCATCGCCGACCTCAACTGGGGCTCGTACATCCTGCGAATCAGCGCCGGTCCTTCTGGCGGCACCGACCTCTGCTGGATGACCGACAACGGCAAGGACGATACGGGAAAGATCGACATCCTCGTCGGCGCTGGCCAGGTCAACCCCATCGTCGAGCAGATCCTCGACCGCATCTCGACCGCCGGCGACTGCGCGCCGTAAATACTGGGAGGGGCTGGCGCCCCTCCCCCCAGCTGCTGCTTGCAGCAGCTGGGCCCCCTCCGACCGCCCTTCGGGCCTCGCGCGTCGCACTGCTCGAGTTGAGCTTTGGGGCCTCAGGCCG
>JAUVBO010000685.1 GCA_030591195.1 Pseudomonadota bacterium | reverse complement strand
TCATCAGCTCGTCGAAGACGTTGTCGCCGGCGAGGGCGACGTTCTTCAGCCGCTCGATCGCCGCCTCCGCGCCACCTGCGTGGCGGCGGTGGAAGTCCTGCAGCCGGTCGAGCTGGTCCTGCTTCTCCTCCTCGGTGGAGCGGATCAGCTCGATGGTCGTCTCCTCGGCGCTGTCGGCGGGGCTCTCGAAGGTGTTGACGCCGATCAGCGGCAGCTCACCGGTGTGCTTGAGCCGCTCGTAGTGGTGGCTCTCCTCCTGGATCTTGCTCCGCTGGTACATCCGCTCCATCGCGCCGAGCACGCCGCCGCGGTCGCTGAGCCGCTCGAACTCGCTGAGCACCGCCTGCTCGACCAGCTCGGTCAGCTCCTCGAGCACGTAGGAGCCCTGGTTCGGGTTCTCGTTCTGAGCCACGCCGAACTCGCGGTTGGTGATCAGCTGCACCGCCAGCGCCCGCCGCACCGACTCCTCCGTCGGGGTCGTGATCGCCTCGTCGTAGGCGTTGGTGTGCAGGCTGTTGCAGTTGTCGTAGATCGCCAGCAACGCCTGCAGCGTCGTGCGGATGTCGTTGAAGGCGATCTCCTGGGCGTGCAGGCTCCGACCGCTGGTCTGGACGTGGTACTTGAGCTTCTGGCTCCGCTCGTTGGCGCCGTAGATCTCCCTCATCGCGGTGGCCCAGATCCGCCGCGCCACCCGGCCGATCACCGAGTACTCGGCGTCCATCCCGTTGCTGAAGAAGAAGCTGAGGTTGGGCGCGAAGCCGTCGATCTCCATCCCGCGGGCCCGGTAGTACTCGACGTAGGTGAAGCCGTTGGCGAGGGTGAAGGCGAGCTGGCTGATCGGGTTCGCCCCGGCCTCGGCGATGTGGTAGCCGGAGATCGAGACCGAGTAGAAGTTGCGCACGCCGTGGTCGGTGAACCACTGCTGCACGTCGCCCATCAGCTTCAACGAGAACTCGGTCGAGAGGATGCAGGTGTTCTGGGCCTGATCCTCCTTGAGGATGTCGGCCTGGACCGTACCCCGCGCCTGGCGCACGGTCTCGTCGACGATCTTCTGGTACTGCTCGTCGCTGACCATCGCCCGCAGGTCGTCGAACGAGTAGCCACCTCCGTTGGGCTCAAGGCAAGCCTCGTCGGAGAGCTCGATCTTGCCCTGCTGCTTGAGGTGCCGACGCAGGCGCTGGCGGCTGGCGGCGTTGAAGTAGAACGCGAGCACCGCCGGCGCCGGCCCGTTGATCGTCATCGAGACCGACGTCGTCGGGCAGCAGAGGTCGAAGCCGGCGTAGAGCGCCTCCATGTCCTCGACGTGGGCGATCGAGACACCCGAGTTCCCGACCTTGCCCCAGATGTCCGGGCGCCGGTCCGGGTCCTCGCCGTAGAGCGTGACGCTGTCGAAGGCGGTGGAGAGCCGCTTGGCATCCGAGTGGCGGCTGAGATAGTGGAAGCGCTTGTTGGTCCGCCACGGACCGCCCTCGCCGGCGAACATCCGCGTCGGATCCTCGCCCTTGCGCTTGAACGGAAAGACCCCGGCGGTGAATGGGAACATCCCGGGCAGGTTCTCGAGCAGCCGGTAGCGCAGCAGGTTGCCCCAGTCGGTGACCCGCGGCAGGGCAATCTTCGGCAGCTTGGTGTGAGCCAGCGTCTCGTAGTAGTTGTCGACCTCGAAGGTCTTGTCGCGGACCTGGTAGGAGAACGTCTCGCCGGTCAGCGCCTCGCGGCAGGCCGGCCAGGTCTCGAGGGCCTCACGGGCCCGCGTGTCGAGCTGACCGAGGGCGCCGTTGAACTCCTCCATCAACGGCTGGCAGCGCGCCTCGGCCGCGGCGATCACCTGATCGGCGTACGGCTCGAGAGAGATGGCGTCTGGCCCGCCGAGGCAGGCCACCGCGCGACGAAGAGCCCAGAGGTCGCTGGCGATCTCGACCTGCTCCTCGGCGACGCGCTTGTAGGCCCGCACGGCGTCGGCCACCTCGCCGAGGTAGCGGGCGCGCCGAGGCGGGATCACGTGGCTGCGATCGGGCTGGCCACAATCGAGCTGGCCGGTGAAGCGCCCCTCGGACGGTGCGCCGGTACGTCCGGCGAGCACCCCGAGCATCCGCACGTAGATCAGGTTCGTCCCGCGATCGTTGAAGTGGCTCGCCATCGAGCCATAGACCGGCATCTCCTCGAGGTCGTCGTCGAAGCGCTCGTGGGCCCGCTGGTAGGCCTTGCGCACGTCGATCAGCGCGTCCTCGGCCCCCGGCTTGTCAAACTTGTTGACGACGACCATGTCGGCGACGTCGATCATCTCGATCTTCTCGAGCTGGGTCTGGGCGCCGTATTCGGGGGTCATCACGTAGATCGACACGTCGGAGAGATCGACGATCGCCGAGTCGCCCTGGCCGATGCCCGAGGTCTCGATCACGACCAGATCAAAGCCCGCGGCCTGGATGATCGCCAGGGCGTCGCCGAGGGCCTCGCTGACCTCGCGACCCGAGCCGCGGGTGGCCAGCGAGCGCATGTAGACCCGGCCGTTGCTCAGCACGTTCATCCGGATCCGGTCGCCGAGCAGCGCGCCGCCGGTGCGCTTCTTCGTCGGGTCGACCGACAGCACCGCGATCTGGTGCTCGGGGAAGTCCTCGGTGTAGCGCCGCACCAGCTCGTCGGTCAGCGAGCTCTTGCCCGCGCCGCCGGTGCCGGTCAGGCCGATCACCGGCGCCGGCGCTTGTCGGCGCGGCAGGGCCTCGAGCAGTTGCTGCCAGGGCTCGGCCTGCGATTCATCGCTCACGGCAGACTCGGCGAGGTTGATCAACTGGGCCAGCTTCGGCCAATCGGCGGCGCCGAGCTCGGCCACGTCAGCCGGGGTCAGGTCACACCGGGGCGCCGTGTCGCACTGCTCGACCACGTCGTTGATCATCCCCTGCAGGCCGAGCTGGCGTCCGTCCTCCGGATGATAGATCCGGGTCACGCCGTAGTCCTGTAGCTCGCGCTGCTCCTCGGGGATGATCGTCCCGCCTCCGCCGCCGAAGATCTTGATCCCGCTGCAGCCCCGCTGCCGCAGCAGGTCGACCATGTACTTGAAGAACTCCATGTGGCCGCCCTGATAGGAGCTCAGCGCGATGCCCTGGACCCCCTCCTGGATCGCCGCGTCGACGACCTCCTCCACCGAGCGGTTGTGGCCGAGGTGGATCACCTCGACTCCGGTGGCCTGCAGGATCCGGCGCATGATGTTGATCGCCGCGTCGTGGCCATCGAACAGCGACGCCGCGGTGACCATCCGCACGTTGTGTCGGGGCCGGTAGATTTCGGGCTGGGCGCCCGGTTGGGCCTGCGCGGTTGCGACCGTCATGGGCGTACCTCGAAGCAAGGGGAGGAAATCAGCCAACATCCTCGTCGGCCGCGTATTTTATCCATTTTCCTGGTGCAGAGAAGGCATATCGGCGAGTCGCGCGCCACGGGACCGCTGCCCGGGGAAGCCAATCGGCAGCGAGCCAAGGCTCGCCAGGGTCTACCCCGTGTCGGGACAGATGTC
>JAUVBO010000449.1 GCA_030591195.1 Pseudomonadota bacterium | reverse complement strand
GTTGAAGCTTTCAGGATTTTTCAAGCGGACGGGTATGTCGGCACGGCGGTCTCGTTGACGCTGACTCGCGAGATCTCGCCGGTGATCACCGGCCTGATGGTTGCGGGGCGGGCGGGGTCGGCGATGGCCACCGAGATCGGCTCGATGCGGATCACCGAGCAGATCGACGCGCTGGCGACCATGGCGGTCAACCCGATCCAGTACCTCGTGGTCCCACGGTTGATCGCGTGCACCGTGATGATGCCGGTCCTGACGATGGTCTTCAACGTCTGCGGGATGCTCGGCGCCTACCTGTTCGTGGTGAGCCTGATGGGCGTCGACCAGGGATTGTTCATCTACAATATTCGTTGGTTCACCGATATTAACGACATCCTGATGGGCCTGATCAAGGCGACATTTTTCGGGGTGGCCATCGCGCTCATCGGCTGCCATCAGGGCTACAACGCTTCCGGGGGGGCCAAAGGGGTGGGACTGGCGACGATGCGCACGGTGGTCATCTGCTCGGTGACGATCCTGACGATCGACTTTTTCGTGACCCAGATTCTCATCACCGTCGGGGTTACCTGAGCAGCAATGGCCGGAATACGAGCGACTAGCGGTGACGAGGAGGTCACCAGGCAACACCGCAAGGAGGACCCGGTGCACATCCGGGTCCGCGGGCTTCGCAAGAGCTTCGGCGAGGTCCAGGTGCTCAAGGGGCTGGACTTCGACATCGAGCGCGGTCGGATCAACGTGATCATCGGCGGATCGGGTGCCGGAAAATCGGTGTTGATGAAGCACCTGATCGGGCTGATCAAGCCCGATGACGGCGCGATCCTGGTGAACGGCGAGGACCTGACGAAGATGAACGATGTCGAGCTGAACCAGCTCCGATCGCACTTCGGGATGCTCTTTCAGTACGCTGCGCTGTTCGACTCGATGACGGTGGAGGAAAACGTGATGTTTCCGCTGATCGAGCATCAACGGAAGCGGATGACCCGCGGCCAGATGAAGCAGCTGGTGCGCGACAAGCTCGAGGCGCTCGGGCTGTACAACATCGAGCAGAGGTATCCGGCCGAGCTCTCAGGGGGGATGCGAAAGCGCGTCGGCCTGGCTCGGGCGATCGTGATGGAGCCCCGGGTGCTGTTCTACGACGAGCCAACCACCGGGCTCGATCCGATCGCGACCAAGAACGTCGATCAGATGATCGTCGACATCTCCGCCAAGCTCGGAGTCACGAGCGTTGTAATCAGCCACGATATGGCTTCGACTTTTCGCATTGGCCACCGGGTTTCGATGCTGTACAAGGGACAGATCATTGCCAGTGGAACTCCCGCCCAGATCCGGCGTGCGTCGCATGAGCAGCTGAGGGAGTTCATCCAGACGTCTGGGGCGGTGGCCCTCGAGCCGCCGACCGACAGCGAGGACCGGGAGGTCCAGTGAGGAATCTCGCGCCTGCGATCAAGGTAGGGTTGACCTTCGTCGTGGCGGCGGCCATGGGCTACTGGTCCTTCATGATGCTGGCCAAGGGCAGCTGCGCGGGTGATCCGGAGCAGTTGCGGATCCATGCGTTCTTCAAGGACGCGACGCTGCTGGTGGAGAAGTCGCGGGTCCAGATCTCCGGGCTGAACATCGGCTACATCGTCTCCCGCGAGCTCAACGTCAGGCCGCCGCGCAAGGCGCTGATCCGGGCCAAGCGGTTCGCCAAGATCACCGTGGCGCTGAACAAGGGTGTGACGCTCTACACCAACGCCACGATCAAGAAGCGCTCGGCCTCGCTGCTGGGTGACTTCTACCTGGAGATCGACCCGGGAACCTACGAGTGGTGGGAACACATCGAGAGCGGTCAGTCCGTGGCGCGCGCGTTCTGCGAGACCATGAGCAAGGGCGCCTGCCGCCGGCACGTGGGCGAGAAGATCAAGGACGGCGACGAGATCACGCGCGTCGGCGAGCTGACGACGGTGACCCAGGTGGTGCAACAGGTCAGCGACATCATGCCGGAGGTCAAGGGGCTGACCCAGGACATCCGCCGGCTGATCAATGGTCCGATTCGCAAGATCGGTGAGGGGATCGAGAGGGGCGTCGAGGAGAACCGCAAGGCGGTCGCTCAGATCATGGCCAACGTCGACGGGATCACCCGCGACATCCGGCTGGTGACCAGCAGCGCCAACCAGGACGTGCGCCTGATCATCGAGGACATCAAGGCGATCACCGGGAGCGTCCGCGGGATGGCGCGGGAGGGCGAGCAGGCGACCAAGGGCGTCGGCGAAAAGCTCCAGGCCGGGCTGAACAAGCTGAGCACCGCGCTGGACAAGCTCGACGCGACGCTGTCGAACACGGACAAGATCACCGACGGCGTCGAGCAGGGCAAGGGCACCATCGGGCGCCTGCTCAAGGACGAGACGCTGATCAACGACGTCGAGGAGATGGTCCAGGACGCCAGTGGGCTGATCAAGTCGATCACCGGGCTGCAGACGGTGGTCGGGCTGCGCAGCGAGTACAACTTCCAGGCGGGTACGATCAAGACCTACCTCTCCGTCGAGCTGCGGCCACGCCCGGACAAGTACTACCTGATCGAGTTGATCGACGACCCCCGCGGACGGCGGAGCGTCTCCACCGAGGTGACCCGATCGGATGACCCGTCCAAGCCGGTGCTGACCCGAGAGGAGCGGGTCACGGTCAGCGACGCCTTCCGACTCAGCTTCCAGATCGCCAAGCGCATCAGCGCCTTCACCTTCCGCTTCGGCATCAAGGAGAGTACCGGCGGCCTCGGCGCCGACGTGCATCTGTTCAGTGATCGGATGGTGCTCTCGACAGACCTGTTCGACTTCCAGGCCAACATCTACCCGCGGCTCAAGGCCCTGGTCGCCTGGGAGTTCTTCAAGCGCCTCTACGTCGTCGGCGGCGTCGACGACGCCTTCAACCAGCGTCCGCGGAACGGCACCGGCGGTGGGCGCGACTACATCTTGGGCGCGCAGATCCGCTTCAACGACGAGGACCTGAAGCAGCTACTGCTCTTCGGTGGGAGCGCCCTCGGCGGGGTCGGCAAGTAGCCGATCAAGGCCCAGCGGCCGGCGATCGAACAGGAACACGTACAGCCCGAGGGCCAGCCAGGCCAGGTCGCGCAGCAACGTCAGGCCGCTGATCGCGTCCTCGGCCGACTGGGAGGCGAAGCACCCGCAGGACATGTCGAGTCCCTTGGCGAGCGCGATCGAGAGCGCGATGGTGAACATCAGCATCATCCCGCTGATCAGCAGCGCGGCCGCCCGCGTGCGGAGGCCAACGATCAGCATCGCGCCGGCCGCCAGCTCGAGATAGGGCAGGACGATCGCCATCGGGTTGATCAGCGCCAGCGGCAGGAGGTCGTAGGTCGCGATGTCGAGGGCGAAGAGGCCCGGGTGGGCGATCTTGTGCAGGCAGGCGAGGACGAAGACCACGCCGAGGTAGAGTCGCATCGGCAGGGCCAGCCAGGCGTGGCCGCGCCACTCGAGCAGCGCGCTCATCGGGCCTGGCCCCCGGCGACCCGCTTCTTCAGGGCGGGCGCGCCGCCGGCGACATGAAAGACGTGCTTGATCCCGTGGCTGGCGATCTCCCTGGCTAGCTGCTCGCCCGTGTCAGGCTCGTCTCCATCACCGTAGACCGCCACCCGTTGGGCGCGGCTGGCGGCGATCCGCCGGGCGAGCTGGCGGATCACGCTCTTCGGGGTCGGCTCGAGGTAGTCGTAGGTTACCCGGACCGAGTCCCTGAGTCGCCAGGCGGTGTGTTCCTCCAGGGCGCGGGCGTCGATCAGAAACGTCTCGCGCTGGTCGAGGCGAGGATCGCCGGCGTCGAGCCGACTGACCTCGCCGCTCGGCTCGGGGCAGGGGACGAGGATCTCGTAGGCTCGCTTGGCGACCAGGGGAATTCCCTCTGGATGCCACAGCCCGTTGATCGCCACGGCGGCGACGCCGGAGACCAACGTGACCAGCGCCGCGTCGCGGACCGCGGTCCTGATGCCATCAAGCCAGCGCGCGTTCCGTGTGCGGTCGATAGCGTCCACCGGGACATGCTAGAATCCGCCGTAGCCCCGGTCAACCGCTACACAATCTCCATCAAGTCGATGGTCTTTCGTGTCAGTTGAGGGGGGGCGGAGGCGGACATGGGAACGACATCGGAGCGGGTGGCCGCGATCGTCGTGCTGTCAGCCACGGTCGCCTGCCTCTCGGGGTGCCTGGTCGACAGCCGCTGCAACAACGACTTCGACTGTACCGGCAGCCAGCGTTGCTCGCTGCAGGGCAGCTGCGTGCTCGAGTGCGAGCAGGACGAGGACTGCCGCGTCGACGGGGTCAACCTCGGCAAGCGGTGCAGCGACAACCGCTGTGGCTTCCTCTATGACGAGCGGGTGCCTGCGCCGAACATTTGCCTCGACGTCGTCAACCCTGCCTCGAGCTACCACGGCGAGGAGCTGTGCCTCTCGGCCCTCCGGGGCCAGGTGGTTCAGATCTACTTCG
>JAUVBO010000025.1 GCA_030591195.1 Pseudomonadota bacterium | reverse complement strand
TGTTGGCGATCGTCTCTCTGCCCGCCGACGGTGCGTTGCCCCTCGAGACGGAGCGTCCGATGGAGAAGCACGACCGCCTGGTCGCGTATCGTCGCCGGATGCCGCATCCGCAGGAGAAGCACGACCGCCTGGTCGCCTATCGTCGGCGGATGGCGAATCTAGCGCGTCAGCGTCACGCCAGGACCGAGGCGCTGGCGGGTGCGCGCGTGACGGAGGCCGAGCTGGAGCTGGACGGCGCGTACCAGCTCTGGCGCTGCTGGCTCGCGGCGAAGCGCGGCGACCGTGGCACGGTGCAGGCCGAGCAGCTTGCCGATCTGCGGCGAGGTCAGCCGGTCCGCGGCGATCTCGATCACCGCTCGCCGACCTGCGATGGCTGGTGCCGATCTTGCGCGCAAGTCAGGCAGCGCGAGGGCAGCGGCCGCCGCATCGGGCAGCGCCTCGAGCGGCCCGTTGGCGGGCTCGAGTCGGTCGAGACCGAGGCAGCCGAGCAGGTCCTGGCGATCGACCCGCGGCAGGGCTCGACGCATCGCCGCGCAGGTGTGGAGACCCAGCAGGCGCAGGCCGAGCAGGTCCGGCAGGTTGGATCCTTCGGCGAGCGGATCGTCGTGGTCCCCGCCAGCCTGGCGCAGGAGTTGACGCACGCTGCTGTCGAGGTGCCACTGGCCGTCGATCGCGGTGGTGCGCGCGGGCTCGAAGCGAGCGGTGTCGCCAAGGAGATTGGCCAGCGCGATCTCGATCCGGCGGGCGAGCTCTTGGCCCTCGTCGCCACCGATGCCCAGGCGCAGGTGGGTGTTTTTCACCAGGAAGCCGAGCAGATCGAATCCGCGGCGAGCCAGGATAGTGGTGGCGATCTTGCGTCGGGCCAGCGCGTCGAGCCTCAAGGATCGTCCGTCGCGCAGCCGGCAGTAGACCTGTTGGCCGAGCATCGGTGCCTTATCGGCATCCGGAGGCGGAAGTTGCGTGCGCAGCGCGAAAAAGGCGACACGGACTTGACCAGGGCACCGGTGCGTAACCCCGGAAGATGGAAGATCCGAAGGAGAAGCACGACCGCCTGGTCGCGAATCGTCGATGGATGCTGCATCCAAGGCAGAAACACGACCAGGCGGTCGCGTATCGTCGTCGGATGTCGCATCTAGCGCGGCAGCGTTACGCCAGGGCCGAGGCGCTGGCGGGTGCGGGCGTGACCTGCTTGACCGCCGAGGGCTATGGTGTCCTATCCCCAGAGCTCTGCCGGTGGGTGTGCTGGAGAAACGCCGGTGGGTGTCCGCGCTGGTGGGTGTGCTGGAGAAACGTCCTGGAGCGAATCGGCGTAGGTGCAACGATGAGAAGATTCCTGAAACCCTGCATCGCCGTGACGGCGCTGCTGGCAACCGCTGGCGTCGGCTGCGGCCCGGACCTCGACAGCGTGAGGCGGCTGTCGGCCTCGGCGCTGAAGGCCGAGGTCGACGCGCGACGAGCGGTCGTGGTCGACGTCCGGGGCGCCAGCTCCTACGAGGCGGGCCACCTGGCGGGAGCGGTGCACATCCCGCTGTCGGCCATCGAGGCGCGCGCGGGCGAGCTGCCCCGCGACAAGCTGATCGCGACCTACTGCAGCTGACCGGACGAATCGACCAGCGCCCGGGCGGCGCTGACGTTGCTCGACCAAGGCTTCGACGACGTGGCGGTGCTGCTCGGCGGGTATCTGGCCTGGTCCGCGGCCGGCTACCCGGTGGAGACCGGATCGAGCCTGTAGGCGATCACGCTCAGCTGCAGCTCAGCGGATAGATGGTGCAGACGATGGTGTGCGGTCATCTGCCCTCGATCCGTCCCTGTTGCCCGTCGGCGCACCGTCAGTGCAACCGGCCGGTGGCGATCGCAGCGCCCGCTCAGCGCCCCGCTGGCCCGCGTCGCCTCACTCGGGTCAACCCCACCAGCACGGTGACGAGCAGCAGCGCCGGCAGCGGCCGTCGGCCGTCGCCCAGGCGACAGGCGCAGCCGCCGGGCGGGTCGGCATCAGCGACGCTTGACCTGGGATCCCCAGCGAGCGGTCCGGCGTCTGCAGGGGAGGTGCTCGGCCCGCCGGTGCTCGGGGTCGCGTCGGCGGTCGCCGGGGCGGCATCCGCAGGCGCGGTGCTGCCATCCGGACGCACGGCGCTGCCCTCGGCCACCAGGCGCACGGCGTCGAAGACCAGTCGTCGACCCTGGGTGCCGCCGAGGGGCTCGCCCGTGTTGTCCTCGAGGACCAGGGCGCCGTCCGGACCGGCCGTGAAGTCGTGGCTGCCGAGGGGCGCCCACCCGCCGCGCGCGGCCTGCTGATCCACCACCACGGAGGCGAGCTGGCCGCCGTCGCCGGAGAGGATCCGGTAGCGTGCTTTTTGCGAGAGGCTGTCGACGGCGTCGGGCAGGTGGACCTCGACCCGATACGGTCCGGTCACGCTGACGGAGAACGTCCAGCGCCCGCTCGCCTCGGCTGCGGCCGCGTCCGTGGCCCAGGTGTAGATCGCCGAGCCGCCTTCGCCGGCGGCGACCGGCCACCACGAGTCGTCCTGGGTGGCGAAGCAGGGACCACCGTCATCGATCATAGTCGTGCCGCCGGCGAGGTCCGCCGCGCAGGGCAGGGGGATGCTCTGGACCAGCAGCGCGTCGACCACCGCCCGCTGCTTGCCGTCCGACGGCTGGTTGCGCACGGCGCCATCGTAGTAGAAGGTCGTCGAGCCGCCCGAGTCGAGCTTGAGCGCGTCGTGGGCGCCGTGCTCGCGCAGGATCGCCACCATCTCGCTCGACATCCGGCAACCGTCCGCGCCCCCGGCGCCGCGACCGTCGCAGGTGACGAGGATCAGCGTCTTTCCGTCCTGGGTGATGCCGACGGCCGTGTTCGGGTTGCGGCCCGCGCCCCAGCCAAGGGCCTCCTTGCCAAACCAGGTGTCGCCGTTGATGTCGATCATCGCCGGGTCGCTGGCGTTGGTCGTCGTCTGCCACTTGTCGACGCCACCGAAGATGAACTGGGGCCCGGCGCCGATGGCGTTTTCGAACCAGCCCGGGCAGTCGTCGGGGGCCTGGTCGGGGATCGGCCAGGTGCCGAAGCGGCCGATCGCGATCTGCTTCAGGTCCTTGGAAAAGGCGATCGCCGAGCGCTCCGGGTGGGCGCGGTGGCAGGTGCCCTCCACGGCGGTGGTGCCCTGGGACACGTCGTAGGCGCCCCAGCCCCAGTAGTCGCCGTTGACCGCGACCACCGCGCCGTGGCGCTGGGCCATCTTGCTCACGACCTCCTTGGCGCCGCCCCACTGATCGTTGTTGAGCGCGGCCCGCACCTTGACGTGGGGGTTGGTCAGATCGACCAGCGCCAGGTGATAGCGCTGCACGGCGCCGCTGGCGTCGGTGCCGCTGCGGATCAGGTGCCGCACCCCTTGGTACTTGTGCTGCCAGGCGTCATCGAGCTTCGCGGCGGACGGTCTGGCGAACGCCGCCGTGGCGACGGCCGCCACCGCCGCCGCTACCAAGCGGCGTCTTGATCGTTGCAGCAGTTTCATGGCGCCGCGAGATTGCAAGGTCCGGGCCGACAGCGGTGACGTCTCCAGTGAGCAGCCAGACAGGTGCCGGTTTGAACGAAGGTCGTCTGCCGCCTGCAGGATCGCATCCATGATGAGCCAGTCTGGCGCGAGCGGCGCCTGGGACAGCCGCCAGCGGCACCAGCCCTTGTTCGATTTCATTCGGTTTTTTTCGATGGATCCGGATCCGAGCCGTGGCACGCGGCTTGCGAAACAGCTTACCCATGCCACGCCCCCCATCGTTGTCCCTGATCGGGCTCTGCGCCCTGTGTATCGGTTGTGATGCGCTGCCGGTGGGCCATGAGCCTGGCGGCGAGATGCGGCTGCACGACGCCGGGCCGGAGCTGCTCGGCGCTGATGCGTCGGTGGACGGTGCCCCGCCGCTGACCGACGCGGCCGTGCCGCCGGACCCGCCCGAAGACGATGGCGGCCCGGGGGCCACCGGGGTCTGGCTCGAGGTCTGCAACGTCTCGACGAACCTCAACATGCGCTCGGGGCCGACCAAGGCCGAACCCGTGATCGCGACCGTGCCGCTGGGCGCCAGCGTGCGACTGCTGGTGGTCGATGGTGACTGGTATCAGGTGGACTACCAGGGCACGGTGGGCTGGTGCCACTCGAGCTATCTCTGCGAGCTCCTCGGCGCCGACGCCGGCGTGCCCCCGCCCCTCGACGGCGGATCACCCCCCACAGGGTCGCCGGGGCCCTTCGTCGGCCAGCTCTGGAACACCTACTACTACCTCGCGGTGGAGGACGACTTCGACGGCGCCAAGGACACGGTGCTCTACGACAGCCAGTGCCAGCCGCTGGCCACCGTGTCGGCCAAGTACTCGGACACGGTCTGCATCGAGGGTAGCGGCAAGCTGAGCAACGGCGACCTGATCAACTACGCCAAGACCTGCAGCTGCGGCCGGCCGTGCCCCACCGGTGGGACGATCTGCTACGAGAAGCTGCCGCCGAGCTTTCCGTGGGGCGCGGGCGCCTACAACAACCCGCTGGTGCCCCTGCGCTCGCTGGCGGTGGACAAGAACCAGCTCGCCCTCGGCGGCACGCTGTACCTCAAGCAGCTCGACGGCGTGTCGATTCCCGCGGCAGGCGGCGTCGCAGGGTTCGTCCACGACGGCTGCTTCAAGGCCGACGACGTCGGGGGGGCGATCCAGGGGTTCCACGTCGACATCTTCGCTGGCAGCGCGGCGATGTGGCAGGCGCTCGAGGCGATCTTGCCGACCAAGAGCAACATCGACGCCTACCAGGGCGGCTCGCGCTGCGCCTACCTCGAGTAGGGGCGCGCGCCAAGGCCATCAGCGCGTCAGGGTCGCGTCAGGTTGGCGTAGTACCAGTCGAGGTAGCTGAAGGTCGGGCAGCTGCCGTTGTTGGCGACGCGCTGGAACGAGCTGACATCCGAGTCGAAGCCCACCGGCCACGGCAGGGCGGTGAAGGTCACGTTGTCCGGCTTGCCGACGTTCTCTCCCACCGACGCGTAGTCGAGCAGGTTGCCGGTGGCGTCGAACAGCAGCCCGGCGTTCGGATTCGCCGCGCTCGGCGGGCCGTCGTAGAACGGGATGTTGGCGCCGGTGTTGATGTCGCCGGACAGGTTGCCGGCGCTGTATTCGAAGATGTAGACCGTGGCTCCGGCCGCGAGCCACCCGCTGACGTCGCTGGCCTGGATCGTGTAGACGGTGGGCGTCGAGCTGATCCCGTACATCTCGAGGCGGTAGCCGACGATGTCCACCGGGCCGGTGCTGTAGTTCTTCAGCGCGACATAGTCCGGCCCGCCAACAGCGACCTCCTCGACCACCACCCCGCTGGTGGCGCAGGTGACGACGAAGCCCGAGTCCGGGCCGGAGTCGACCGAGGCGTCCGGCGCGACGCTGTCGACGCTCGCATCGACGACGCCGCCATCTGGTGGCGGCGGGCAGACCGTGGCCTCACCGGGGGTGCCGCTGTCACCAGCCGAGCCGCTCCAGGCCGCGCCGGCGTTACACCAGTTGGCCGGGTTGGCGTTGTCGGCGGAGGTGCCGTCGAGCTGCAGCGACATCCCGGCGTTGATCGGCCAGTCCGCGGTGTAGTTCACCCGGTCGACCTCGCGGCAGGCGTCGTCGATCAGCACGATCTCGTCGATGCTGTTGGCCAGCAGGAAGCTCGCGTACTGGTAGTCGATGGTGACGCCGCCGTTGACGGTGTCGTCGCTGTTGCGACCGAGCACCGCGTAGGCACCCGGCGCGATCACCAGCGGTCCCTGGATCCGGTGGCTGTTGTAGTCGTCGTCGCGCAGGGTCCAGCCAGCGAGGTCGACGTCCACGGAGTCGGCGTTGTACAGCTCGAGCCACTCGCCGGCGGTGTCGGAGACGGCCGACGGGTTAGCCATGATCTCGGTGACCACGATCTTGTGGGGCGAGGGGTCGGTGCCGGGCAGCACCGTCCAGCTGTCGATCGCGGTGCCGGTCTTGCAGACCTCGCAGCCGTTGAGCGGGTTTGACTCCGACTCGAGGTAGCAGGTCTCGTCGATCAGGCAGAAGCCCGGCTGCAGGGTCCAGTCGTCGGTGGCGGCGGTGGGCGCGCAGATGTGGCAGGTGGCGCTGGGGTCGGCGTCGGCGCCGACGACGCAGACGCCGTCGATGGCGCAGAACCCGGGCTGGAGGGTGTAGGTGCAGCCGTCGGGGGCCGGGCCGGTGCCGGTGCACTCGTCGGCGGTGCAGCCCAGGCCGTCGTCGCAGCTGTAGCTGGTGCCGACGCACTGGCGGACGACGCAGAGGTCCGAGTGGGTGCACGGGTTGCCGTCGTCACAGCCTGTCTCGTCGGCGTTGGTCCAGGCTTCGGGCGCCACGGCCGGCTGGCAGATCTCGCAGGCGTTGGCCGGGTTGAGCGCGCCGCCGGCGATGCAGAGGCTGTCGATGACGCAGAAGTTGCCGGTGATCACGTTGGCGCAGCCGTTGACCCCGCAGATGTCGGTGGTGCAGGTCAGGCCGTCATCACACTCGGCGTTGCCGGTGCATCCGCCGTCGGGGACGGGGGCGGTGTCCACCGGCGCGCTGTCGACCGTGGAGTCGAGGGGCGCGCTGTCGACCGTCGAGTCGGGCGGCGTGGCATCGACCGTCGAGTCGGGCCGGGCGTCCGAGGGCTTGATCACCACCGGCCCGTCGCGTGTCGCGTCGGGGGCCGGTCCGATGTCGGGCAGGGGCGGGAGCCCGATATCGGGGTCGAGGCCCAGGTCGGGATCGGGAACGCTGGTCTCCACGCCGGGTCCGGTGTCGGGTCCGGTGTCTGCGGCTCCGGGGTTGTCGTCGCCCCCGGCACAACCGCTGGCGAGCACCCCGATTACGATCGCTGCGTACAGCTTCACACTACTCATCACGTCTGTCCTCCCACGTCATTAGAGGGGGCATAACACAGCCAGCTGATCGAAAAATAGGCAGAAACGACCACATTTCAGGTGTGGGGGTAGTGGTCGGAGGCCCCATTCAGTGTCGATCGAGCGCAGCACCCAGCCGCTCGGCGAGGGTCTCGAGACGGAACGGCTTCTGCAAAAAACCCACCGCGCCCCGGTCGAGCAAGCCCCGGGCGGCCGTATCGAGGTGGTAGCCGCTGCAGAGCAGGATCCTCATCTCCGGACGCGCCTCGGCGAGCTGAGGGAACGCCGTCGGCCCGTCCATCACCGGCATGCCCATGTCGAGCATGGCGAGGTGGATCGGCCCGTCGTGGGTGCGGGCGAGCTCCACGCCGTCGGCGCCGTGGCGCGCGACCAGGACCCGGTGGCCGAGCCGCTCGAGCAGCCGGCGTGTGGTCTCGACCACCGCGTCGTCGTCGTCGATCAGCAGGATCGTCTCCTCGCCGTGACGGAGCGCCGCCAGCGGCTGGACCGAGCGTCTCTCGCCCATGGGGGACTGCGGCGGAGCGGGCTTGGCCTCGCTGCTCGCGGGCAGGTAGACATCGATCGTGCTTCCCTCGCCCAGGCTGCTGCGACAGGCGACCAGGCCCTGGTGATTGGCGTTGATGCCGGAGACGGCCGCGAGCCCGAGGCCGCGGCCGTGGGCCCTGGTGGTGAAGAATGGATCAAAGGCCCGCCCGAGGGTCTCGTCGGACATGCCACAGCCGGTGTCCTGCACCGCGAGGTGCACCCAGCGGTCGGCGTCGGTGCGGGGCCTGCAGTCGGCGGGCAGCTTGAGCCGAGAGAGGTTGCGCGTGCGGATCGTGACTCTCCGTCTGTCTGGCGGGCAATCGGCGACCGCCTCGACGGCGTTGGCCCGGAGGTTGACCAGCACCTCTTGTAGCTGGGTCGGATCCGCCTCGACCGGCCAGAGATCCGCGGCGAGCTGGTGCTCGATCTCGACCGCTGCCAACGGCTCGCCCTGCAGCGCGTCGACCTCGGCCACCGCGACGTTGAGGTCGAGCGTCTCTGGCTGGTACTTGCCGCCGCGGGCGAAGGCCAGCATCTTCTGCGCCAGCTCCGCGGCCCGGCGTGCCGCGTCAGCGATCTCGCCGAGGAGCGCGCGGTGGTCTTCTTGGTCCGCGTCCACCTCGAAGCGGAGCAGCTCGGCGTTGCCGATCACCGTCAGCATCAGGTTGTTGAAGTCGTGGGCCACGCCACCGGCGAGGGTGGCGGCTGCCTCCTGCCGGGCCGCCCGGGCGATCAGCTCCTCGGTGTGCCGACGGGCCGAGACGTCGCGGACCACCGCGATCACGGCCTTTGGCTTGCCCGCCTCGTCGCGGACCACGCGGGAGTTGATCTCCACCGGGATCATCGTCCCGTCGGCGAGCAGGGCGCGGTAGGCCGAGCCGGTGTGTTGCCCCTGGGCGAGCAGGGTGCGGAAGTTGTCGGCGGCGCGCTGTCGGTCTTCGGGGGCGAGCAGCTCGGTCACGTGGCGGCCGACCAGTCCGTCGGCGGCGGAGGCGTCGATGCCGTATTGCTCGGCGGCCCGTCGGTTGACGCGGATCAGGTGGCCTTGGAGGTTCGCCACCGCCAGCGCGTCGGGCGAGGACTCGACGAGCACCCGATAGAGCGTCTCGTCCTCCGTGAGCACCGCGGCCCCTGTCCCTTCCTGGCCTATCATAATACTGATCCCTCCTACCCGCCCGCGGACTACGATCAAGCCGGACCGAGAAAAACCATCATACCGAGGAACGGCCCGCGCTGACAACCGCGAGGATCCAGTTGGATCCGCAAATGTGGCCCGGGCTGGCCATTGGACGCGGGATCGCTGGTACGGCTACTCGAGCAGGCTGATCACCTGACGGGCGCGGATCCGCGCATCCTCGTAGGGTTCCCGACGCAGGGCCATGTCGAGCTCCCACAAGGCGCGCTCGCGGCTGCCTTCGAGCCCGAGGATCACGCCATAGAGGAAATGGTGACGGGCCCAGCTGTCATCCTTGCCCGCGGCCGCCCTGAGCGCGGCGTAGACGTGGGAGGTCATCCGGGCCACGCCATAGCAGAGAGCCGTGCGGCAGCAGCGCTCGTAGGGTCCCTCGGGTTGCTTGAGCTCCACGGCGAGCGAGGAGGCGGTTCGCGAGACCAGGGCCATGTCGCGGATCGCGAACAGCGGCTCGAGCGACTCGAGGGGGGTCGCGTCGAGGGTCTCGCCGGCTAGCAGCCCGCTGATGGCTCGTTCCGCCGGACAGCCGAGCAGCCCGCCGAGCTGGGCGGGCAGTCGGTCGAGCCCGACCTCGCGGTAGAGGTCCGGCTCGAGGAGAAACTCGCGGAGGATCATCCGGCGCAGGGTTTGCTCGATTTTGATCTGCTTGTCCGGGCTCATGATGTCTCCGGCCCGGCGCGTGGCGGCCCACGCCTGTACCAACTGCGGCGAAAACACCTGGGCCGCAGCCCCTTGACTCCTACTTGGTCGGAACGCGCGCTGCATAGAGGATAGGCGCAGAGCCGCCGCCGGACAAGGTGCTCAAGCGCGACGTCGCTTGCGCCGGGCAAGGAGCGCCGCCGCGAGCAACAGCAGCGCGATCCAGCCCTTGGCCCCAGGCTCGCCCGCGATGGCGCAGCCCCCGGCGCTCGAGTTGAGCGACCAGCCCTCGTCGTCGCCGACGCAGGCCCACTCGCCGGCCACCTCGCGGCAGGCGGTCTTGTCCGGGCAGCTCGCCCCGTCGCCGTCGCAGCCGGCGGTGCAGCGGCTGCGATCGCCGAGGCTGGCGCAGAGCCCCGAGGTGCAGTCGCCGCCGGCCTCGCAGGCCCTGCCGACGCCCACCGTGCCGAAGTAACACGAGCCCTCGGCCGGGCAAGCCGGATCCACCGTCACCGTGACCTCGGTGGCCACCTGGTTCGGCTTCCAGTCGAAGGTCTCGGCCCGCAGGATGTGCTCGCCGGCTTCGAGCCCCGTCAGCACCGCGACGTAGGGCGGCCGGTCGAGCTCGGCGACCTTCTTGCCATCGACGTACAGCGTGACGTGGTGGACCCGCAGGTCGTCGGCCGAGCCGGCCTCGAAGGAGAAGTTTGGCGGCACCAGGGCCCCGTTGCCCGGACGATCGATCCAGACCAGCGGCGGGACCGTGTCCCCTTCGCCAGCGCCGAGGTTCTCGAGCAGGATCGCCTCGGCATCCTGCTCGGTGCGCCCACAGCTGCTGCCCTCGGCGAGGGGGCTGCTGACGAAGCAGCAGGTCTCGGCGTTGAGCGCCGGGGCCATGATCCCCTTGGGGTCGGAGACGTGCTCGAGGCCGAAGGTGTGGCCGAGCTCGTGGGCGATGACGAAGGCGAGCTGCTTCGGCGAGTCGACCTTGTCGCCGAAGATCAGCGCCAGGTCGTTCGGGTTGTCGTTCTTGCAGTCCATCGGCGCCACCCCGACCGCCGTGGCGCTGCCGGCGGCGACGCCTTCGCCCTTGCCGCCGACGACTGCCATCGTGTAGTCGCCGCCCGTCGGCCGCTCGGTGACGAGCTGCACCGCGTAGTTGCCATACAGCAGCTTCAACTCGTCGAGGGTCTCCTTGAGGCCGGCCTCCTTGCCGCCCAGCCGCGACCAGGTCAGCGCCGGGTAGTCGAACGTCGGCGAGCCGATCAGGTTCGTCTCGTTGTTCTGGGCGACATTGCCGCCCCTCTTCAGCGTGACCCCGTCGAAGTTGAGGTAGACCACCAGCCGGTACTTGCTCTCATCAGCCGCTCTTGCGGGTGACGGGCCGAAGCTCGCCCCGATCACGGCCGTGGCCGACATGTAGGTGATGGTAAGACGAAGCAGGGAGGCTGGTGCTGACTTGAAGGGCATGACCGCGCATTTCCAGAGAAAGTTCATCGAGTAGCGCAGTCTAGCACAGATCTGCGTATCGGCCAGGAGCCACCAGGATGGCGGATCCGAAGAAAAAGCGCCGTCCTCCCAGTCGGTTGCAAAAAAGGGATCGCAGCGGGAAGATTTCGTGATCCAGATGCATTTTTTGGGGCAGACCCGGCGCCCCTGTATGTGTTGGACGGGCGCCCGCAGTATGTGTTAGGACTGGCGCCGGACGCAGTAAGTGCTGGTGAATCCTAGAACCTTGGGAAATGAAGCGAGAGAAAAAGATGCGTTTGAAGCTGATGCTCGCTGGCCTGGCGATGATCATGTGGGTGGTGGGATGCTCGAGTGACGAGGTTGACCCGACGCCGACACCGGATGCTGGCGCCGAGGCGTCGGTGCCACCCGATGCCAATACGGGTGTCCCCGATGGTACGGCCTTGGTCAGCTGCGACAAGCCCGGCGAGGCCTGCAACACCTTCGACCCTTGCGCCATCGCGCCCAGCGTCTGCGGTGACGACCTCAAGTGCCACCCCGTCGGCTATCAGAACTGCGACGACGGCCTGGCCTGCACCAAGGACGTCTGCCTCGGTCAGGGCAAGTGCGCCCACGAGCCGAAGGAGGGCACCTGCGCCCTGCCGGTGAAGAAGGAAGACGGCAAGGGTACCGAGATTGTTTGCTTTGCCGACGATGAGCGCCAGCCGGCTGATCGATGCAAGGTCTGCGACTGGGAGAAGGACCAGTACAAGTGGACCCCGGCCAACGGCGGCACCTGCGACGACGGCGACGACTGCACCAGGGACGACTACTGCTCCGAGGGGCAATGCAAGGGGACGTCCTACGCCGAGCAGTGTCAGGACAAGTTCTCCTGCACCGAAGATCTCTGCGACGGCACGGGCGGCTGCATCGGCAACC
>JAUVBO010000061.1 GCA_030591195.1 Pseudomonadota bacterium | reverse complement strand
GTCGAGGCCCTGCTGGAAGTCTGCCAGACCCAGCGAGGCCGTCTTGACGTCAGCCTGGGCCTGGGCGCGATGGCGTCTCGCCTGCTCCCGCGCGGCGCGGTGTCCCTGCCGGGCCACGCGGGTACGCTCCGCCGTGCGAGCCAGATCGACTCGCTCGACCTCGCGACGCCCGATCCGCGAGACGACGACATGGGCCGCGCGAACGCTGTCAAGCTCCTGCCTCGCCTCCTCGAGCTCGCTCCGCACCCCTGCCAGCTCCGCTTGGGCGACCTCGTGTGCTTCGGCCTTGTCCGCGAGCACAGCAGCCAGTTGCTGCTCTCGAGCCTCCGCCGCCGCCAGCTCAGCCTTCGCCCGCAGGAGGCGCTGATGCTGCTCATCCGCGCGCTCGCGGGTGGCGTGAATGGCCGCCACGAACATCTCCTGACCGGCCTGGTAGACGCCGTGGATCTCCTCCTCCATGCACTGGGCCGCCTCGACCCCGAGGCGTGTGCGCCGGCAGGCATCGAGGTTGCCACGCATGCGCTTGAGCGTATCCGCCAGGCCGGTCTCGGCTCTCAGCAGGAACTCGCGCAAGCCACCCGTCAACGCCCGCGAGATGCCACCGACCATGCTGGTGCGAAGCATCTCGTTGAGCTTGGTCCGCTCCTCATCGGCTGTCAGGCGCAGGGGTGTTACGCCGCGGTCGAAGAGGTCCGCGAAGTAGTCGCTGGCCTTCGAGAAGGTCTGGATCCGGCCACCGCCAAGGGCCACGAGCTCGCGCAGCCGGTTGAGGTCGGGCACGAGGTCGAGCTCCCCGCGGTCGAGCAGGATATCCTGCAGGGCGACGTCGTCCCCGAGCCCGCTGACGACGAACGGGGTCAGCTCGACGGTGGGCTCCGAGCGCCGGTCGAGATGCACGCCGGCCAGCAGCCGCTGCCCACCACCCAGACGGAAATCGATCGCAGAGTAGGACGGGCTGTCGGGGTCGCCGAGCCGCCCGTAGATGCCCTTGTCGCCGCCGGTGGCCGCAGACTCGCCGAGGTTGGTGAAGCGCAGCCGCGACATGTCCGGCAGCAGGACGACGTACGCCGCGATCATCACCGTGGTCTTGCCCGCGCCGTTCGCCCCCTCCATCGCGGTGACGTGCTCGTCGAGCAGGTAGCGCTCGTAGAACACACCCTTCCAGTTCACCAGGGCCAGGGCCTCGGCGCGCGTGCGTCTCATTCGCCGTCCTCCCGGTCCCCTTCGTCGGCGTTCACCTGGTCGTCGTCCGGCTCCGCCTGATCGACAACGACCTCGCCCCGCTCGATCAGGCGTGCCATCGCCCGCGCCGGATCGGAGAGACCGCGAACCGGGTCGGCGAAGCGGATCAGCGGGGTCCGCAGACGCAGCTGCTCCCCGGCGAGCCGCTCGACGAACCCGAGGCGCTCCAGACCACGCAGCGCCTTGGCGACCTCCTTGCGGGCAGTCTCCTCCGCGATCCGCGCGTCCTTCGGTGGGCGCTTGCGGAAGTTGAGGGTGACGATCAGCCGGTCCTGCCCCACGAGGTTTGCCAGGAGCTCGATCAGCTGCGCCACCGGCACCACGCCAGCGGCCTGCACCGACACCGGGTCGAGGTAGATCAGGGCGAGGCCCTGGCCGACCAGCATCTCTCCCCGGGTCAGCTGCCGACGACCCATGCGGTCGCCCGACGGCAAGAGGTAAAAATAGCCGTCGGCGACCTTGATCAGCTCGCAGCCGAACCGCCGGTAGAAGATCTCTAGCAAGGGCTGCGCCTCGGCCAGGAAGGCGAACCACTCGGAGTCGTCGAGGTCGACATGGCGCCCCCGCCGCAAGGCGAGATCGACATCGGGGAAGACCGGATCCTGGACGACGTCCTCGAGAGATGGGTATGGGTGCTCGATCACGGTTGTCCCCTCGGCTTCAGCGTCCAGTCCTCGATGACCAGGCCGAGCTCCTCGAGCGTGGTCCACGTCCGCTCGAGCGGCGCCGAGACAGCCACTCGCGCGGCCACCAGCTCGGCCACGCGACCGGTGGCGCGGTACTGCTCCGGCCGGGGCAGCACCGGAAGCACGCGCCCGGCCACGGCCACCAGCCTCTCGCAGCCCTGGCTGAGCGCCTCGTCCACCCGCTGCTCCAGCGCGATGGGCGCCGGATCCGGAGGCACGAGGTCGGGTGCGCGCTCGCGGTTCGCGTGGGTGCGCGTCACCGGCGGGCGATCGACCTTCGGCTGATCGTCGCGCAGCAGTCGGATCGAGGGCTCACCCGCCACGTTGAGCGCGAAGGGCCGGTCGATCCAGCCGACGATCTGGTCACGGAGGCGCTGGCTGACCGCGCGGTCCGGGTCCAAGCGGACAACGCCGCGCAGGTAACGCTGGACGAACTGGTAGTAGTCGGACCAGGCCCGCTGCCGGTCTCCACCCCACGCCGCGACCCGGTCCAGGTGCTCTTGCACCTTCTGGGCCTGGGTCACGGCATCGTCAGCCGATGCGTCCGTCGCCACCTGCTCGATGTCCTGCAGCAGGGCCTGCAGGTGGGCGCTGTCCCGCAGCAGCACCTCGTTCAGCTCGCGCAGGGTGGTCGAGGTGTCGTCGAGGAGCTGCTCGCAAGCGCCCACGGCATCGAACCAGTCCTCCTGCAGCAGCGCGCCGATCCGCTCGCGCACCTCCTCCTGCTGGGTGTCCATGCCGCGCTGACGCCGCTCGATCCCTGACACCAGATCGCTCACCGTGACGCGCAGTGGCTCGACCACCTCGGTCCGCCAGGACTCCTCCGTCTCGGCCTTGCGTGCGTCGGCCAGCACGGCGCCGAGCTGGGAGGTGAGCGCCCGGGTCAACACCACCAGGCTCTCCCGGGTCAGGGTCTCGTCCTCGACGAAGAAGTCGACGATCGCCACGGCGAGGCGGGTCAGCGCGTACTCACCCGCCCGCACCAGCCCGGCGCCGTCGACCCGGCGCAGCAGGCGGTGGTCGCGGAGGTGCTGGATCGCGTGGGTCGCACGCTTGCGCGGGTTGTCCGCGTCCGGATCGATCAGCTCGCAGACCTGCAGGTAGAGGTCGACGAGATCGTCCTCGGTGAGCGACGACAGGTTGCCCCGCTCCGCGCGAACCCTCAGCGCGATGAGGTAACACAGATGAGCGGTATCCAGGTCGAGGGCCACCCGGGCCTGGTGCAGGGCCCCGAGCACGCGATGCAGATCGGTGCTCTCATGCATCGGCGCCCCCCCCCCTCCCGGGACGGATGGTCGTTGGCTCCTGCTGGCCGTCTGCGGCAGTTGTTTCCAAAATGGAGACAACTGAGCCCTGGAGTTGCCCCGCAAAAGTGGACACGTTGGATCATGCCGCCAAGGCGACCTCTTCCTTCTCTCTTCTCGTGCTCGATACCACCGAGAAGGAACTTCAACCTGGTCAGTTCCCAATGGACTGGGATTTTCCCGATCCACGGGATCCCCGAGTAGCGCATCTCCACAAGAGGTCGCGGTGAAGTCACGGCAACACCTCGCCGATCGCCCCGGCGATCTCCTCCTCAGTCGGCAGTGCCACGCGGTACTTCGAAACGAACAGCCGATTGCTCATCCCCGCCAGCGCGTACTTGACCACCGTCTGGTCCTTCTCGGTGCAGAGCAGGAGGCCAATCGGCGGACCGTCGCCCTCGATCATCTCGTTGTCGGCGTACCAGCTGACGTAGGTGTTGAGCTGGCCGATGTGCTCGTGAGTGAAGGCCCCCACCTTCAGCTCGACAAGCACATGACACTTCAAGATCCGGTGGTAGAAGATCAGGTCCACGAAGTTGTAGGTCTCGCCGATGAGGATGCGCTTCTGGCGGGCTTCGAAGCAGAATCCGTGGCCCAGCTCCAGCAGAAAGCTCTGGAGCTTGTCGAGCAGGGCGTCCTCAAGGTCAGACTCGCCCATCACCTCGGCGGGCTTGAGGCCCAGGAACTCGAAAACGTAGGGATCTCGGATGGCGAGAGCCGTGGGCTCCAGCTCGGCGGCTGCCTCAGTCTGGGCCTCGAGCGCCGCCTTGTCCTTCGAAAACGCCGTGCGCTCATAGAGGAGGCTTGCGATCTGGCGCTTCAGCTCGCGAACGCTCCAGACCGCCTCGATGCAACGGTCCTCGTAGAAACGACGCTTCTTGGGAGCGTCGAGCGCGACCAGTTCCTTGAAGTGGCTATATGAGAGCCTCGCAATGACCTGATCGGCAACCTCCGTTGATCGCGGTGGCAGCGTTGCCATAATTCCAGGGGTGGATTGTGCCGACACTGTGTGCACTTTCTCAACCAGTGCACGGGCTGCTGGTGGCACACTCAAAGATTGTGCCGACAGTGACCGCACAATCTCCGGGTAGGTCCTATAGAAAGACAAATAGTTGTAAAGTTGTCGCCGTCCTACAGCGTTTACCTCCAGACTGCTGAGTGCTGCCGACAGCTTCGGAAGCAACCCTTCGCCGTACTCCGCCCGGTCTGCCCCGTGGAGCTGATACTCCTCGATGTAACAGCCGATCAGCCAGTTCCGCAGAGTCAGGCTGGTATTCACCGCCAGCTTCGCCCGTCGCATTAGCTGGCGATTGGTGGCCTCGATGGAGCCAATGAGCTGCTCAAAGGTGGCGGGCGTACTCACGTCGTCACCTCACGCAGCAGCCGCAGGATCTCGTCCTCGGCGCGCTTCAGGTCGGCGTCGATCTCCACGAGAGGTCGCGGCGGGGTGTAGACGTAGAAGTAGCGGTTAAAGTTGATCTCATAGCCAACGCGGTCCTTGTCCCGGTCCATCCAGGCATCGGGGACGTGAGGCTTGACCTCCGCTTCGAAGTACTCGTCGACGTCCAGCTTGAGGGGCACGTTCTCGAAATCGCGCAGGCTCGTGTCCGGCTCGAAACCCTTGAGCTTGGTGAAATCGAGCGCAGAGTGGTTGTGAAACCGCTGCCCCGCGGCCCGGTTGAGGAGCCGATCGAGGGCGTCGTCGTTGAGCTTGCTGCTCTTGCGCCTCTTGTACTCAGCGAGAACTTTCGTCTTGGTCGGCACGAGCACGCTGTCGAAGCGCCGCAGAACCGTCATCGCCAGGATCACGCGATGGTACTCCGGTGGACGATACGGTCCGCGAAGCAGGTCGGCGATCTGCCAGATGAGGTTTTCGAAGGAGCTGTGTCCAGCCATGTCTCACATCCATCCTAGGACGCGTTTGGCTCCTGGTGTGCGATGCGCACCGGGCGACGCCATTGTATTCCATCAAGAGAAGACAGGCTCAACGGGGATGCAAGCAACCGGGTGTTCAGCCACCTTAGGTTAGGCGAGTGCCCGGTGAGCGGGTCGCGGCCAGCAGCTAGCCGGACCAGCTCGAGCCGATGGCCAGGTTGAAGGACTGGAGGATCCGGTAGTAGCGGGATCCATCGTCCAGGGCCCAGATCCGGCTGTACTGCCCGAGGGCGTAGAGGTAGTCGGTCAGCCGGACGCGGGCCTCGGCCACCGCGGCGACCCCCGCGCCAGCGCCGCCCTCGCCGAGGCCGCGCATCACCAGCAACGACCCGAGGGTCAGCCGCCGCACCGGGCTCGAGGAGAGACGGAACCACAGCCGGTTGCTGTCCGGGCCACCCTGGCGACCGAAGCCCACCTTGAGCCGCACCAAGCGCCCGGCCTCGAGGGCCACCTGGGCGACGAAGCCGTGTCCGCCGTCGCCGTTGGCCGCGGCGGAGAGCTTGGTCGCCTGGTCCGCGGCGCCGACGCGGGCCGGGTCGTCGAAGGCCAGGCTCGCCTGGTAGCGATCGAGGTCGTGGAAGGTCTGGACCCAGGCCGGCGTGTAGCCGGCGGAGCTGAAGTGGTACTCGAGCTGTCCGCTGAGGCTCAGCCGACGCCACTTCAGCGGCAGCTTGCCGCTGAGGCCGGCGTGCACCCCGAGGCCCCCCCCGAGGCCGTCGACGTCGTAAAGGGCGGTGTTGAAGTCCGCGTATGGTGTGATCGTGCCCTGTCCCTGGCGCCCGATCCGATACTCCAGATCCACGCCGACCAGGCCGAGCACGCCGTCGTCGGTGACCAGATTGTAGGCGCGATCGACCCGGCGCTGGGCCTGCGAATCGAGCGCCACCTGCCGCGGCGCGCGGGGATCGATCACCACGCTCGCAGCGGCAGACAGCGCCTCGAGGGCCGCCACCGGCCGCACGGCCGCCCGACCAGCGACCACCGACGGCCGGACGAAGTTGTCCACCATCAGCGAGATGTCGAACCGCGGGTGGCTCAGCTCGAGCCGCGCGCCCGGGTGAGGATGGTCGGGATCGGCGATGTTGCTGTAGTCCCGGATCAGCGTGCCGTGACCGAGCGTCACCCCATGCAGCTCGCCAGCGAGGAACTGGACACTGATCTGGTCAAACCGGCGCCGGTAGTCGAACCTCCGCAGCAGGTGGGCGTAGTCGCTGGCCTCATCCCAGTCCCGCTGCCGCACGCGCTCGTCGCCGGCCATCGGCAGTCGCACCCGGCCAAAGACCCCCACGGTGAGGCCGCCCTCGCGGACCTCGACGCCGCTCTCGACCGTGGCGTGGGCCACGTCGCCGATCGCGCCCATTCCAAGGTCGGCCCCCGCCGACAGCGCCCGCTGCCCAAAGGCTGCGGACGCAGCGAGGCAAAAGGCTGAAAAGACAACACAAGCCACTGCAAGTCTGACCTTGGAATACATGTAGTGTATTGTCATACATTTGGCGCTCGGGAGCAAATTCGTTGCTCACGAGCTTCCGCGCAGGTCAGAACCGAGCCGGCGCGATCTTGGAGGGACGCCCCTTGACGGGGAGCGCGCTCCTATCCCCCTTTCGGCTTGTAGAGCACATCTCCAGTCTCACGCTGTCGCCGCAACAATCGGCTCACGGTCGCCTCGCCGATCTTGAACAACGCAGCTGTCTGTGCGTGCGTGCCGCTCCTTTACGCATCGACGATTCGCCTTCGCAGATCGATGGATAGGTCTGCCATCCCCACGTTCGATCATCCTCGCCGATCGCGGTCAACCATCGATCGGGTGCACGAGCAAATGTAGCTCAGCTGGAGACTCGCCGCGGCCGGGCGCTCGCAGAGCAGTCGTCCGCGGCTGCCGCAGCTTCAGCGTGTCGATACTGGCGAGTGAAGCAGCCCACGGACGAGTATCGACACGAAATCAGGTCGATACTGGCGAGTGAAGCAGCCCACGGACGAGTATCGACACGGATACGACCCGTCGCTGCCCAGCCCCGCGACCACGCCGCGACAATTGGTCGTACACCCTCATCAATCGTCTCAAGACGAAAGCGATCCTAGCGGCGGCGCGAGCGCTTCTTCTTCTTCGTCTCAGGGGGAAGGTGGAGCTCGAGCTGGTGGGGCGCGGCCCGCAACACCGCAGCTCGCAGCCGGCGGCGGTATTCGTCGTGCCAGCTCTCGAGCATCCTCTTCACCCGCTCCTTGCAGTCCGCTTCGCTCTCGAGCGCCATGTCGCGGGCAAAGACCAGCTGCGACTTCTGGGCCTCCTCGTACTCGGTGTCCGACAGCCGCAGCCGCTCGTACATCCGTCGCATCACCCGCCGCACGTACTTGTCCCACTTCGGCGTCAGCGCACCGTGACAGTATTGGACGTAGCGTCGCTTGGGGCTGGGCAGGATGGTGCCGAAGAAGGCGGCCTCGATCGGCGTGATCTCGCTGGCCGGCTTGCCGAAGTAGTGGCGAGCGGCGGTACCGATACCGAAGATTCCCGGGCCGAACTCGATCGCGTTGAGGTAGATCTCCATGATCCGCTGCTTGGTCAGCTTCTGCTCGAGGTACCAGGTGAGGAACAGCTCCTGCAGCTTGCGCGAGAGGGTCTTCTCGTGGCTCAGCAGCACGTTCTTGACCATCTGCATCGAGATCGTCGAGGCACCGAGGCGGAAGCCGCCCCGCTTGAGGTTGCGCGCCAGCGCCGCCCGCAGCTGGGAGACGATGAATCCCCGGTGGCGAAAGAAGGCGCCGTCCTCGGTGGTGAGGAAGACGTTGATCGCGTGCTCGGAGATCCGCTCGTAGGGAGTGAAGTTCGGGTTATCGGGCCCGATGACCACCGTCATCATCTTGCCCGGCTCGACCTCGATCAGGTACTCGAAGGGCTTGTCCAGGCGCTCGGCGTTCACCTCGGGGGGGGCCTCGGATACGGTGCAGCGGCGGATCGCCAGCGATCCACCGAGGTCGACCTTGCGCAGGTCCTGGTAGTCGATACGGGTCTTGAGGTCGACCGAGAACTTACCCTTGAGCTTGAAACCCTGGAGTCGTGGCACCAGCGAGGGCGGGATCGCGTCGAGCACCCGCTGACAGGGCACCGGCGGCGCTACCAGGCGCAGGTCGATCAGCGGCTTGTTGCCCACCCGGGCCACCGTGCCGGTGAGCGTCGCTTCCACCCCGCGGAAGCTGAAGTGCAACCGCTCGAGGTTCAACGTCCGGGTCGACCGGACAAAGAGCGCGTCGAGCGTGGTGGTCAGCGAGAGGTCGAGCACCGGCGTGCGGGCGAGCAGCGGGTGAAACAGGTTGAGATCCGAGAAGGCCAGCCCCCCCGCCAGCGAAACCTCGTCACGCTCGAAGGTCGCGGTCAACCGGCCGTCGACGGTGGTCCGCTCGGGGCGAATCACCGGCGTGGTGCGCAGGATCGAGGCGATCCGGTCGAGCTTGAAGCGCGCCGCCCTGACCTCGATCCGGCCCTTGCGCGCGGCGGGCAGGAACCAGCCCGAGGCGGCCCACAGCCTCGCTTTCGCGCCGCCGTAGCTACCGGCGAAATCAAGGGTCACC
>JAUVBO010000240.1 GCA_030591195.1 Pseudomonadota bacterium | reverse complement strand
CCTGGAGCGAGCGGGCGAGCATGCCGGGGCGGCGGCGCGGCTCGAGACGATCGCCTCGCGCTACCCGCAGGACTACGCGCTCCAGCTGCAGCTGGGCTGGCTGCACTTTCGGGCCGGCCACCACCAGCGCGCCGAGCAGGGCTACCGCCGCGCGCTGGCGCTGACCCCGACCTCCCAGGAGGCGCGCCTGGGCCTCGCCTGGGCCCTGCTGAAGCAGGGTGACCGGACCGCGGCGCGGCCCCACTTTCAGACCGTGCTCGGCCAGGCGTCCAGCAACGCGTCGGCGCGGCAGGGCCTCGCCCTGAGCCAGGAGCTGCCCCTGCTGCGCGTCGATCCCGCGTTTGGGACCTCGTTTCATGCGTACCAGAGTCACCCGAGCAGGAGATGGGGGATCGCGTGGACCCTCTCGCTGCCGCTGACCATCCGTCAGCAGTGGCTGCTCGCGGCCAGCTATCGGTACCAGCACCTGATGGTGGTCAACGCTCAGGGGACGAGGGGGGGGCGTGGGCTGGTCGGCCTCGGCCAGCACGAGGTCTATCTCTCTGCTGGCTTGATCCGGCCGAAGCTCGGCCTCGTGGGGCAGTACGCCTACCTCGACGACGGCAGCGGCTTCACGCCGAGAGTCCAGGTCGTAGGGCTTTCGGCGCGCTACAGCCCCTGGGGCGACCTGCTGCTGGCGGCCAACGTCAGCCTGTACGAGGACCTGACCGTGGCGCGGGTGGCTCCAGCGTGGCGGATCCCGCTGAGGCCCTGGCTCCAGCTGATCCCCGGCCTGGCGCTCCAGGTGGCCACGTCGGACCAGCCGAACGACCAGCTCGACGAGGCGACCGAGGTCCTCGTCACCGGCTCGCTGACGCTCCGGTTGCTGGGGGCGGCGGGGAGCCTCTGGATCGGCGGCAAGCTGGGCGACGAGGTCCGCCCCGCCGACCTCGATCTGCTCGCGGTCACCAACATCCCCGAGCGGGTGCTCTTCGGCGCCTGGGTCGGGGCCAGCCTGCGCGTCGGCGGCGGCTGGAGCCTACAAGTGGCCTACCTGCTCGAGCGCTTCGAGGCGCGCCCCGTCGGCGCGTACGCCGACAGCAACCTGCACCTCGTGGCAGCAGGGGTCTCCTGGTCTGCGGGCCAGGGAGCGTCCAACAGGAGATGACGATGGATGCGATGGATAAGCTGAAGGACCTGGCGATCAGCGACTCGGGGTTCATCTTCGACCCCTACTCGGGGTCGACGTTCAGCGTCAACGAGTCCGGGGTGCACATCCTCAAGGGCCTCAAGGAGGGGCTGGATCGGGCCGCGATCCTCGCCTCCCTCGAGGGGCACTTCGACGTTCGCGGCGACGACCTGGCGCGGGACCTCGACGAGTTCGTGCACTTGATGCGGAGCAACGGGCTGCTGCCCGCGAGCTTCAGCCTCTGACGGCGCGTTCGGCGCGCTTGACCGGGACGAAGGAGCAGATGATGAGCAGACCGCTCACCGTGGCCGTCACCGGCCTCAACGCCACCGACAACCCGGGCCCCGGAGTGTCGGTCATCCGATCGCTGCGCCTGCACCCCGAGTTCGAGGGCCGGATCGTCGGGCTGGCCTACGACACCCTCGACCCCGGCATCTACGCCCGCGACATCGTCGACGACGTCTTCATCATCCCCTACCCATCCCAGGGGCCCGAGGCGCTGGAGGCGCGGCTGCGCTACATCCACGAGCGCGTGGGGCTGGACGTGATTCTGCCGACGCTGGACGCCGAGCTGGCCTCGTTCATCGCGCTGGAGCCGGTGCTCTCGGAGCTGGGGATCGGCACCTTCCTCCCCACGCGCGAGCAGCTCGATCTGCGCTCCAAGTCGCGCCTGGCGGACTTCGGCGAGCGGGCCGGCATCGTGGTGCCGGCGACCCGCGTGCTGGGAGGGGTCGAGGATCTCTACACGATCCATGAGCAGATCCCGTACCCCTTCTTCGTCAAGGGGCTCTACTACGGCGCCACCCTGGCGCGCAGCGTCGACGAGGCGATCCGCGCCTTCCACCGGGTCGTCGCCACCTGGGGCTACCCGGTGATCGTCCAGTCCTTCGTCGAGGGCGACGAGCTCGACGTGGTGGCGCTGGGGGACGGCGCCGGGGGGCTGGTGGGGGCGCTGGCGATGAAGAAGACCTTCATCACCGACAAGGGCAAGGGCTGGGCCGGCATCGCGATCAAGGACCCGCAGATCCTCGAGCTCACGCGTACGTTCGCGGCGGCCAGCTCCTGGCGCGGGCCGTGCGAGGTCGAGGTGATCAAGGACGCCGACGGGGCCTATCACCTGATCGAGGTCAACCCACGCTTTCCCGCCTGGACTTACCTCAGCGCGGGCGCTGGGCTCAACCTTCCCTACGCTGCCGTGCAGCTCGCGGCGGGGCTCGCCGTGGAGCCGCTGGGTGAATACCGCGCGGGGACGATGTTCGTTCGGATCTCGATCGACCAGATCGCCGATCTGGCCGACTTCCAGGCCGTCACCACCAACGGCGAGATCATCGGCAGAGGAGCAGAGTCATGACCCTACCGATCTACGAGCCACCGATCCTGATCCGCCACCAGGCGGGGATGATGAACAAGTTCTCGCGGGTGCAGGCGATGCAGCCGCTGACGCAGATCGACGGCGTCGCGATCGACGAGCTCGTGGCGCGCTACGGCTCGCCGCTGTTCGTCTTCTCGGAGAAGACGCTGAAGGCGCGCTATCACGAGCTGCACGACGCCTTCTCCCAGCGCTACCCCAACGTGCGCCTCGCCTGGTCCTACAAGACCAACTACCTCGACGGCATCTGTCGGGTGTTTCACCGCGAGGGGGCCTACGCCGAGGTGGTCTCCGAGTTCGAGTATGACAAGGCGCTGCACCTCGGCGTGCCGCCCGAGCGGATCCACTTCAACGGGCCCTACAAGCCGGAGTCCGCGCTGGAAAAGGCGCTGCCATCGGGGTCGAAGGTGCACATCGATCACTTCGACGAGCTGGCCCTCGCCGAGCGGGTGGCCGAGCGCCACGACATCCGTCCCGGGGTGGCGCTGCGGCTCAACCTCTCGGCCGAGGCCGTCCCCGCTTGGAGCCGCTTCGGCTTCAACCTCGAGAGCGGCCAGGCGCTGGACGCGGTCAAGCGCCTGGTGGGCGGGGGTCGGCTCCAGCTGGTCGGCCTGCACTGCCACATCGGCACCTTCATCCTCGACGAGGCGCCCTACCGGCAGGCGGCGGCGAAGATCGCTGCCTTTGCCAACGAGCTACGCGAGCGCTTCAACATCAAGCTCTCCTTCGTCGACTTCGGCGGCGGGTTCGCCTCCCACAACACCCTCAAGGGCCAGTACCTGCCGGGCGAGCAGGCGACCCCATCCTTCGCGCGCTACGCCGAGGGGATCCTCGAGGGGCTCTCGGCCCTCGACTACCCGCCCGCCGAGCCGCCGACCCTGGTGCTCGAGACGGGCCGGGCGCTGGTCGACGAGGCGGGGTATCTGGTCACCTCGGTCCACGCCAGCAAGCGGCTGGCGGACAGCCGCCGGGCGTTGGTGCTGGACGCCGGGGTCAACACCCTCTTCACCTCGTTCTGGTACAACCACGACGTGGTCCCGGCGCAGGAGTTTCGGGGGGTGCCGGAGCCGACGGTGCTCTACGGCCCGCTCTGCATGAACATCGACGTGGTGCGCGACACGCTGCTCTTTCCCCAGCTCAAGGTCGGGGATCGGCTCGTCTTCCGTAACGTCGGCGCCTACAACGTGACCCAGTGGATGCAGTTCATCACCTACCGGCCCGCCGTGGTGCTGGTGGGCTCCGGCGGCCAGCACGCGCTGCTGCGCCGGCCCGAGGATCTGCAGGCGATCATCTCCTATGAGGAGATGCCGGACTGGTTGGCGCAATGAGCCGGGCGCCGAGTCGGGGAGCCGGATCGGCCGAGCTGGCCGGGGCGTCCGATCGATCGACCGTCGGCGGTGCGCTGGCCGCCTGGGTCGAGCCCGTGCTGCGGAGCTACGCCCAGATCCTCTTCGGCCGCTCCCTCGTCGTCGGCCTGATGCTGCTGCTGGCCACCGTGGTGTCGCCCCAGCAGGCCGCAGCGGGCGTGGGCTCGATCCTGCTGGCCACCATGGTGGCTCGTGCGCTGAACCTGAGCCAGGATCTGATCGAGTCGGGACTGTTCGGGTACAACGCCCTGCTCGTCGGGCTCGGCGGGAGCTACCTGTTCGCGCCCGGGCCCCAGGCCCTGTTGCTGGTGACGGTGGCGGTGGTCGCCTCGGTCTTCGTCACCGCGGCGATCCACTCCGCGCTGGGGATCACCTTCAACCTGCCGGCCCTGACGCTGCCGTTCCTCTTCGTCTTCTACCTGCAGCTCACGGCGGCCTCGTCGCTCGGGATCGGCTTCAACGCCCAGTTGGCAGACCCGGTGGCCGCCTGGCTGGACCTGCCCGCCCTGCTGGTGACCTTCCTGCAGAGCCTCGGCGCGCTCTTCTTCCTGCCCCGGGTCGACGCCGGCGCGCTGGTGCTGCTCGCGCTGCTGGTCTACAGCCGCGTCGGGGTGCTGCTCGCGCTGCTCGGCTTCGCCCTGTCCCACCTGATGGGGATCCAGCTGGTGGAGATGCCCCAGTCCCTGCTGCCCGTGGTGCTGGGATACAACTTCATCCTCACCGCCCTGGCGCTGGGTGGCGTCTGGTTCGTGCCCAGCCGCTCCTCCTTCGTCTTCGCCGCCGCCGGGGTGCTGATCTGCGGCATGGTCACCATCGGCCTGCTGCCGCTGCTGACCTGGAACGGCATCCCGCCGCTGATCCTGCCCTTCAACCTGACGGTGATCCTGCTGCTCTATGCGATGCGCCAGCGGGTCAAGGACGGCCGCCCCAAGGCGGTCGACTTCCTGGTGGGGACCCCCGAGGAAAACCTCAACTACTTCCGCACCCGCGTCAGCCGCTTCGGATCGCACTACCTCGCCCGCTTCCAGGCGCCTTTTCTCGGCCGCTGGATCTGCACCCAGGGCGTCAACGGCCCCGACACCCACCGCGGCCCGTGGCGCCACGCCCTCGACTTCCAGGTCGCCGGGCAGGACGGCAAGCGGCACCGCGGTCGTGGTCGAGACCTCTCCGACTACCACTGCTATCGCCTGCCCGTGCTGGCGGCGGCCGACGGGACGGTGGCCAAGATCGTCGACGAGGTACAGGACAACGCCGTCGGCGGGGTCGTCCTAATGTAAAACTGGGGCAACCTGGTGCTGATCTTTCACGCGCCGTGGATCTACTCGCTCGTCGCCCACCTCTCCCCCGGCACGATCAAGGTCCGCGAGGGGCAGTTCGTCCGTCGCGGCGAGACGCTCGGACTCTGCGGCAACTCGGGACGCTCGCCGGTTCCGCACCTCCACTTCCAGCTCCAGGCCACCGCCGAGATCGGCGCCCCGACCCTCTACGGCGAGCTCCTTCACTACATCGAGAGGACGCCGACATCCTCCGGGACCTCGCCACACGCTGCCCCCCGCTACGTCACCCACGGCGTCCCGCGGCAGGGCCAGTTCATCGAGCCCATGGCCGTCGCCGACACCACCCGCAGCGCCGTGAGCCTCCCCCCCGGCCGCATCCTGACTTGGCGCATCACCACGCCCGAGAGCCCGGATCGCCCGCCCCGCGAAGAGACCTGGCGCAGCGAGATCGACCCCCTCGGAAATCGCCGCATCGTCACCGGCGATGGCAAGAGCGCCGCCACCTTCTACGCCGACGATCACTACGCGACCATCCTGGG
>JAUVBO010000553.1 GCA_030591195.1 Pseudomonadota bacterium | reverse complement strand
CTCGGCGTCCTCGGGGCGATGTAGCCGCTCCTCGCAGAGCTCGGCCAGCTGGCGCAGCAGGCTGCGCTTGGTGTCCGAGTGCGCGGTGTCCGAGTCGTCGAGCGCGGCGGCTCGCTCCCGGTAGACCTCGACCAGGTCCTCCCACGCGTCGACCTCGGCGGCGAGGCGCTCGAACTCGCCCTTCAGCTCGCTGTCGTCAGGATCGATGACGAAGGCCCGCGCGCACCACTGGAAGGCCAGCTGCTTCGAGCCGAGGTGCCGCTCGTGGATCATCCGAATCTCGGCCAGCAGCCGCAGCTGGGTCTCACGCTCGGTCGCGTGGGACAGCAGCGTCTCGTAGACCGCGAGCAACCGGCCCCATCGCTCGCCGTTGCGGTAGAGCGGCACCAGCGCGATGGCCACGCCGGCGTCATCCGGGTTGATCGCCAGCACCCGCTCGTAGGCCTTGATCGCCCGCTCGGGATTCTCCAGTCGGTCCCGACAGACCTCGCCGACCCGGCGGTAGAGGTGGATCTTCAGCGAGCCATCGGCGCTGCGGTCCGCAGCCGAGATCATCGTCTCGGCCAGCTCCTCCCACTGGTCGCGATCGCCGAGCAAGGCCTCGAGCTCCTCCCAGCGCCGCTGCTGAACGTAGAGCTCGCGCAGCACCGCGAGAGCCTTGGGGTGGTCCGAGTGGAGCGCCAGCAGCTCGCTCCAGACATCGATCGCGTTGTCGACCGCCCGCAGGCGGTTGGTGTAGATGTCGCCGAGCTGCTCGAGCATCCGCCCCCGCAGCTCGAGCTCCGCCGGCTCGGCGGCCGCCAGCCGCCGGTGCAACACCTCGGCCAGCGCCGGCCAGCGGCCCTCCTTCTGGTAGAGCCCGGTGAGCTGCTCGAGCGCCTCGACGTCAGCGGGGTCGTCGGCCAGGACGTGGTTCCAGACCTGGATCCCCTCCGCCGGGTCTCCCATCCGTTCGGCGGCAATCTGGCCCATCTCCCGAAAGACCACCCGGCGTGCCTCGCCCTCGCGGTGCTGGGCCTCTCGGCCGAGCAGCTCGAGCAGGCCACGCCAGTTTCGCCGCTTGGTGAAGATCTCGCGCAGGCGGGCGAGCGCCCGCGCCTCGGTCGGATCTGCCGCGACGATCGCTTCGAGCGGCCGGATCGCCTGGCTCTGGTTGCCAAATTTCTCGACCCACAGATCGGCGACCCGGTGGAGGGTCTCGACCCGCTCGGCGGTGTCGGTGATCACCTCGGTGCGCCGCTGGAGGATCGTGATCAACTCGTTCCAGCGACCGAGCGCCTCGTACTTGGCCGTCAGGGAGTCGAGCGCGTCGCCGTGATCTGGCTGCAGCGCGAGGATCGCGTTGTAGGTGTTGATCACCATCACGTCGAGGTTGAGGTGATCGCGGTAGATCTCCACCACCTCGGTCAGAAGCGCGATCTTGTCGTCGACGCGATCGTCCGGCAGGGAGTCGATCTCGTCCTTGAGCAGCTCGCGCAGGGCGTTCCACTTCGGCGGATCGGTCTGGCGATAGAGCCGCTTGAGCGCGGCGGCGGCCTTCAGCTGACGCTCGGTACCCTCCCGGGCCCGGTCCATCCGCTGGACGCCCTTCCAGATGTCGATCGCCTTCTCGAGGTTCTTGACTTCCTTCTCGGCCACCTCGGCCATCTCGATCGCGATCTCAGCCCGGCGCTCGGGGGCGCCCTTGGTCATCCGCTGAGCGCTGTCGAGCAGGGCGAGGATCTTGGTCGGCTCCTCCCGGCCCCGGTAGTAGTCACGGTAAAACGAGAGCATCACCGGCTGGAGTGGATCAGCCTTGCGCACCCGCCGAAAGTACTCCTCGGCCCGCTCCCACTCGTCGAGCTTGTGCGCGTAGAGCATGCCGATCTGCAGCAAGGTGCCGACCGCCACGTCGCGCCGGGGCTGGGCCCGCAGGGCGTCCTCGTAGACCTTGACCAGGTTGGCCCAGTCCTGCTGGACGGTGTAGAGGTCGACCAACTGGGTCAGCGTCCGGCCCGACGAGGGGTTGATCGTCAACACCCGGCGGAAGAGCTCGGCGGCCTTCTCCGGGACCTCGAGGTGCTCGGCCCACAGCTCGCCAGCGGCGAGCAAGGCGATCTCCTGGTCCTCAGGGCTGGCGGCAACGGCGATCCGCTGCTCGAGCAAGTCGGCCACTTCGCGGTAGCGCTCGCCGCGCCGCAGCAGCCGCTCGAGGTGCAGGCTCGCCTTGCGGTTGCGCGGATCGACGTCGAGGCTGCGCCGCAGCAGCTCCTCGATCCGCTCCGATCCGCTGTCGTTGCGCCAGACCAGCACCGCTGCCGAGAGGAACAGCTCGGCCGAGAGCTCGCGGTCGTCGGCCGCCCCGGCCTCCTCGACGTACTTGTCGGTGATGCGCTGCCAGTTCTCCCGCTCGGCCTCGATCTGGTCGAGGGTCTCGCGGGTCTCCTCGTCGTCCGGGCGCAGCTCGAGCACCTGCTTGAACGCCTCGAGCGCCTCGAGCTCCTCGAGCAGCTCGTCCTCGAGCACCCGGCCCTTGAGGGCCAGCAGGTCAGCGCGACGAGCGGCGTCGTCCGTCCGTGGCAGCTCGAGGTCGATCAGGCCGAGCACCAGCGACCAGTCGCCGGTCTCGCCGTGATACTCGCGACTCTGGTCGAGCAGCTGGGCAACCTCGACGCCGAGCTGGCCGCTCGACGGGAGCGCGCTGGCCAGCGACTCGAGGATCTGCGAGTCGCGGGGCCGTTCTTTCAGAGTGGTGAGGGAAAGTTCAATATCTGAGCTCATCGAGATCCCGCCGCCTGCGCTAGATGGTAACCGTCGATATCTTGAGTGATTTTTCCGATAACAACCCTGGGGATACTAGCAACAGGCGGGTCGGCCGTTCAATACATATGTGGGCGGTCCGCTCGACGCGGCGCGCGCTCTGGGTTTGCGAACTCCAGCGCCGTCCGGCATGCTTGGGCACTGCCCGATGCCCATCGCCGACGCCCCTGATATTCCCCGAGATCCGCTGCGCTACCTCGCGCGCCACTGGGTGCTCGTAGGTGGCGGCCTGATCTGCCTGCTGCTGACCAATGGTCTGGCCCAGTCCATTCCCTGGGTCGTCAAGCGCACCATCGAGGCGATGGGCGTCGTCGCCGCCGACGAGGACAGCTGGACGGCAGCTCAACTGACGTTGCTGATCGCGGCGCTCGCCGTGAGCCAGGCCTTGATCCGCATCGTCTCGCGGATCCTGATCTTCAACGCGGGACGGGAGGCCGAATACGAGCTGCGGGGCACGCTCTTCTCCCACCTGGTTCGGCTCGACGCCAGCTTCTACCGCCGCTATCGCACCGGCGATCTGATGTCCCGCTTGACCAACGACTTGAGCTCGATCCGGACGCTCTATGGCGCCGGCGTGCTGCACGCGGTCAACACCGTCTTCGGCTACGCCATCGCCCTGCCGCTGATGCTGCGGATCGACGCCGGCCTGACGCTCTGGGCGCTGGCGCCCTACCCCGTGCTACTGCTCGGCGCCCGGGTCTTCGCCCGCGGCATCTATCGGCGGAGCCGTGACCTCCAACAGGCCCTCTCGACCCTCACGTCAGGGGTCCAGGAGGACCTCGCCGGCATCCGCGAGCTGAAGGGCTACGGCCTCGAGCCGGCGAGGGCAACCCACTTCGCCGCCGCATCGGCGGGCTACCTGCAGCAGGCGGTGCGGCTCGCCTTCTGGCGCGCGGGACTGTTTCCCTTCGTCGGCCTCGGCGCCGGCGTGAGCATCGTCCTGGTGCTGTGGCTCGGCGGTCAGCGCGTGATCGCCGGGTCGCTGACGCTGGGCGATCTGGTAGCGCTCAACATGTACGTCGGCCTGCTCGCCTGGCCGACCATGGCCATCGGCTGGGTGATCTCGCTCTGGCAGCGCGGCGTCGCCTCGTGGCACCGGCTGCGGGAGCTTCTCTGCCAGCGTTCGGCCCTCACCGAGCTGGCCGCACCGCCGGCCGACGCCACGCCGACTGCGGCCGGGCCACTGCTGCGCGTCGAGGGGCTCACCGTCGCCTTCGAGG
>JAUVBO010000201.1 GCA_030591195.1 Pseudomonadota bacterium | reverse complement strand
CCGGGCGACGAGGCCCTTGAGCCGCTGAACGATCCGATCGATCTGCTTCTTGTTGATCCGCAGCTCGCTCAGCAGGTCGAACATCTCGGTCTTGTTCTTGTCGACCAGAGCCTGGATCTTCTTGCGGCGCGTATCGCTGGCGCGCCGGTCGCCGAGCTTTTCCTGATACCTGGCGTTTTCGCGATCGAGGCGCCTGACCTTCTCGATGGTCTTGATCACCCGGTCGCTGTGCCACCCTTCGTCGAAGTCCTCGTCCTCCTCGTCGAAGTCGCGGACCACGTCCTTGACCCGGACCTTGCCCTTCTTCAGCCCTTCGCCGATGCGCGCGATCTCCTGCACGGCGATCGGCGAGCTGAGGACCACCTGCAGCACACGCCGCTCGCCCTCCTCGATCCGCTTGGCGATCTCGACCTCGCCCTCGCGCGTCAGCAGAGAGACCGACCCCATCTTCCGCAGGTACATCCGCACCGGGTCGTTGGTCTTCGAGTAGAGGGCGTCCTCCTCGTCCTCCTTCTCCTTCGCCGTCTTCGCCGGCTTGGCGGCCTTGACCTGACTGGCCGATTCGACGACGACGATGCCCTGATCAGTCAGCGCCGCCAGCCAATCCTCGATCTGCTCGGCCGACGTGATGGTCTCGGGCATGTTGTCGTTGAGCTCGTCAAAGGTGAGGAAGCCCTTCGCTTTGCCCCTGGCGATCAGCGTCTTCTGGTCGCTCGTCTTCGCCTGACTCCGGCCGACACCATTCGAGCCCGGCTTGCGGGCACCGTTGGATCCGGGGGTCGACGCGTGCATCGCCTCCAGCCGGGCAGCGGCCTCCTCGATCGCCGGCCGTGGGCTCGCGCTGGTCAGCGACACCTCGCCGGTCTTGCCCCGGGCCCCGCGACCCTTCTTCGCCGCCGCCTTGTTGGTCGTCGCCTTGGTCGTCGCCTTGGTCGTCGCCTTGGTCGTCGGGACCTTGGTCGGCGCTGCCTTGGCCTTCGTCGTCGCCGCCTTGGCTGGCGCCTGGGCCTTGGCGCTCGACTTGGTCGGCGCAGCCTTGGCCTTGGCGCTCGACTTGGTCGGCGCAGCCTGGGCCTTGGCGCTCGACTTCATCGTCGGCGCCTTGGTCGTACGGTCCGGCTTGGCCGTCGGGGCCTTGGCCCTGGCGTTCGACTTGCTGGCGCTCGACTTCGTCGTCGGCGCCTTGGTCGTACGGGCCGGCTTGGCCGCTCGCGCCTTCGAAGAACTCACCTTGGTCGCCTTCGCCTTGCTAGCAGCCTTGCTCGTCTTGGCCTTCTTGGCGGCTCGAGCCTTGGTCGACTTCGTCGTCGAGGCCTTGGCCCCCTTGGTCGTCCGACTGCCGTTGTCAGCGCGTTTCATGAATCTGTCGCCTCTCTTCGATCAGCTCGATCAGCTTCTCACGCAGCCGATCGAGGGCCATCGCGTCCCCTCGGGACTGGGCTTGCTCTATCCGGCCGTGCAGCTCCTTGAGCTCACGGTCGACGCGCCGCCGTTGCAGCGCCGCGAGACAATCATCCAGCGCACGGGTCGGATCGCCATCAGACGCATACTTCCGGGAGAGTGCAATCGACGCCACAGCATCACGTACAAGAGGAGAGGTAGCTTGCAAAAGTCGAGCAACTTCAACCTGACCTGTGGTGCGTTGCATCTCCGCTGCGGCCGAATAGGTAGCGCGCAGTGCCTCGTTTGTCAAAAGAGATGAAAAGTCCGTCTTCTCTGCCCTAGGAAATAGGTGGGGGTGTTCCACCAGGACTCCGAGCGGCTCGATCTCGATCGCGTCCACCTTTTGCTTCACTGGACGGCTCACCCCAACCTCTTGAGGCCGCTCCCCGCCCCGGGGGACGGCCTCAGCCGACCGACGCCCCCCGTCGATCGCTCGCTGCACTGTCTGACGCGCGATGTCCAAGGTCATGGAGAGACGATCCGCGTAAAGATCTTTTGCTACACGGCTTTCCAGCTTGGCGACCACCGGCGCAATGCGCTCCAGCACCCCCGCCCGGCCGGGCACGGTGGGCTCCATCTTCCGGTGGAGGTCGTCGATCAAATAGTCGATGCCCGGCACGGCACGGTCAAGCAGAGCCCCGAAGCCCTCCTGCCCGTTGGCCAGCAAAAAGCTATCTGGATCCTCCCCTTCGGGAAGGGTTGCGATCTTGCCCTCCAGCTTACCGTCGACCATCGCCGAAACCGATCGCTGAGCCGCTGCTCGGCCCGCCTCGTCGCCGTCAAAGACCGCCACAACGCCCTTGCAAAAGCGTCTGATCAGACGGACTTGCTGGTCGGTCAGCGCGGTCCCCATCGGCGCCAGGGCGTTGTCGAAGCCGAACTGATGAAGTTGCAGGACGTCGAAGTTCCCCTCGACCAGGATCGCGCATCCCGCCCGTCTCATGGCCGGCGCGGCCGCGTGCAGCCCGTAGAGCGCCTCCCCTTTGTGGTAGAGCGCGGTCTCGGGGGTATTCACGTATTTGGGCGCCTTGCCGCTGGGATCGCTGGCGAGCCGTCGCCCACCGAAGCCCAGCACCTCGCCTCGTGCACCAAGCAGAGGGAAGATCAGCCGATTCCAGAAGCGGTCGTAGTACCCACCGTTGCGTCGGCGACCGAGCAACCCCAGCTTTTCGGCAAAGGGCTCGTCCGCCCGTTCGCGCTTGACCAGACGCCCCACCACATCGCCCGAGGGCGGCGCCCAGCCCAGCTGGAATGTATCGGTAATGTCGTTCCCAATGCCCCGCTTTTTCAGGTACTCCCTCGCAGCGGATCCCGAATCAGCGGCCAGCAACTTGCGGTACAGCTCGGCCGTCTTGGCGTTGAGCTCGAGGCTCTGCTGGCGCTCGCTGCGCCGCTGAGCCGCCGCCCGAGCCTCGCCGGGCGACTCTAGCCGGGGAAGCTCGACCCCGGCGCGGGCCGCGAGATCTTCGACAACCTCGGTGAACCTACGGCCCTCCGTCTTCATTACGAAGCTGAACACGTCGCCGCTCTCCTGGCAGCCGAAGCAGTGGTAGAACTGGCGCTCAGCATTCACGTTGAATGATGGGGTTTTTTCTTGGTGGAACGGGCAAAGGCCCTTGAAGTTGTTCCCCGCACGCTTGAGCTGGACGAACTGCCCCACGACCTGGACGATGTCGGTCCGATCGCGCACATCTGCGATGACGTCCTCGGGTATCCGCCCGCTCACGAACCGCCCTTGGTACAGTTGGTCGCCCCGACTTGGTGGCACCGCCAGCGCCGCCCCCCCGCTGACGGGATTTCTTGCGCCGAGGTGACCGGGTTCGCCGGCGACCGTGCAAAAGTCTTAATATTTCCCAAGAGTTCCAAAGGCGGATATGGTAGCCGCGGTTCGGGATTTGTCAAGCCAACCGCACTTGATTTTCCCCACATTTTCCAACGCGTTGGCAGTGTCCTGACTAGTTTGGCTCGAGGTTGCCGACAGTCAAACTTTTCATCAGCGGAATGCGCGGGAGGGCAGGGGTCTGTTGCGGGCCACGGGCTGCAGGCTGATGATCGTTCGGTCACCGTTGCGTTCCCGCAACATGATCCGCTCGACATCACCCACGCTGGTGATACGCAGCTGGATCCGCTCGAGGCGTTTCTTCAGCGCTCCCCCCCTGGGCCGGAGCAGCAAGCTGTCCCGGCCGGCGGAGCTTCGACCGGCTTCGACCCGGTAGCGACCCTCGAGCGCCTCGAATCCACGCACCCCCAGCCAGAAAAAGAGATCGCCCACGGCCCCGGCTAGCACCGGACTGCTGGAGAGTGGGAGCCGCCGAGGTTTCTCGCCGGGTGCCCTGAGCTCGACCCGGTCGGGACGCACCAGCACCACGCCGGCGTCAGGGGCATTGGTCTGCCAGCGAATTCGCCCCGGCCGTTGGTAGAGACAGGTGCCGTGGGTCACCACCTCGGTGGCAAACAGCGCCAGTCGCTTGCGCTGGGTGAAGGCCAGCTCGAGCGTGCGGGTGGACGCGCCCCGGCGTGCCAGCCGCTCGAGCAAGGCGGCGGCCCGGCTGCCCGGCCGTGCCTCGGCTCGGCCACGGCCGAGGATCGCGGTCGCCGCGAGGACCAACGCGAACGAGGACCGACCGATGAGTGACGGCCTCACCCCCGTCGGTGCTCCTCGACGAAGCTCGCCAGCGCGTCCACCGAGGCGAAGGCTCGCTGCCCGACGGTCTCGTCAGGGATCGACACCCCGTACCGTTTCTCGACCGCGACGGTCAGCTCCAAGACGTCGATCGAGTCCAGCCCCAGGCCCTCGCCGAACAGCGGCTCACCGGCGTCGATCTCCTCGGGCGTGACGTCCTCCAGCTTCAACACGCCGACGATCAGCTGCTTGAGCTCCTGCTTGAGGTCCATGCGCTCCGCTCTGAGAAGTGGGTGCCTCGCCCGGCGGAAAAGGACCGCCGCGCGTTGCTCGACGGTTTAACATGCCACTGTCGCCCATGCCCCTGTCGCCCAAGCCCCATCGCCCTCCGGCCCACCGGCCGCTGTTGTTCGCCACCGTCTGGCTCGGCGGTGGCCCGCTGACCGGCTGGCTCGGCTGGCTCGCTGCGACCACCGGAGCTGCGTGGGCCGGTGTCGGGGCGGGGCTGGTTGGCGCGACCCTGCTGGCGATGACGGCGGTAGGCGCTCTCTCGCAACGCGCCGGCCTGCTCGCCCGCCCGATCAATGCCATCGCCAACCCCGAGCAGGACCGGCTGCTGCTGACCTTCGACGACGGACCCGATCCGGAGACCACCCCCGAGGTGCTGCGCCTGCTCGCCGCGGGCGGTCACCGGGCGACGTTCTTCGTCATCGGCCACCGCGCGGCCCGCCACCCGGTGTTGCTGCGACAGATCCATCAGGGGGGCCACGACATCGGCCTGCACTCAATGCGCCACCGATGGCACTACTGCTTCTGGCGGCCAGCCCGAATCGTCGCCGACCTGCAGCAGGTGCGGCGCGCGATCCGCGCCGCGGGGGTCGAGCCGATCGCCGCCTTCCGACCGCCCGTCGGCGTGCTCAGCCCGCGGATCACGGCCGCCGCTCGTGGGGCCGACCTGGCGCTGATCGGCTGGTCAGCGCGCGCCTTCGACGCGGCCCCCGGCGCCCGCGCTGATCGCTGCCTCGCCCGGACACGCCGGCGACTGGACCCAGGCGAGATCGTCGCGCTGCACGACACCCGCGGCGCCGCCGGTCCACGGATGTTGCCGCAGCTCCTCGCCGAGCTCGAGCGCAGAGGCCTGGTCAGCGTCCCGCTCGGGGACCTCCTCGAATGAGGGACACGTCGCCCGCGACCACCGTTCGCGGCCGCCCACGCTCGTCGCGCAACACCAGCGCGCCGCTCCGATCGAGCCCGACGGCCACCCCGCGCACGTCGCCCTGCCCCGTGCGGACCACGATCGGCTGGCCGAGCCAGTCGGCGTAGCGCAACCAGTCCTTGATCATCGCGTCCGGACCGTCGGCGATCAGCGCGTCGATCCGTGCCTCGAGCGCCGCCAGCACCGCCACCAGCACCTCGACCCGGTCCACCGACCGACCGAGGTGCTCCGACAGCGAGGTTGCCGTGGACCGCAGGGGCCGGGGCAGGGCCGACGCCGGCCCGTTGACGTTGAGCCCGACGCCGAGCACCAGGTGACGGATCCGGTCGAGCTCAGCGCTGAGCTCGATCAGGATCCCGGCCACCTTTCGGCCGCCAAGCAGCAGGTCGTTGGGCCACTTGACCACCGGGCTGAGCGCGCCCTCGGAGACGGCCGAGATCGCATCGGCGACCGCCACCGCAGCGGCCAGGCTCAGCGGTGGTGCGCTGGCCGGGGCGAGCTGGGGCCGCAGCGGCACCGAGACGTAGAGGTTGCTACCAGCGGGCGAATGCCAACGCCGACCGAGCCGTCCCCGCCCCGCGGTCTGCGTGTCGGCGGCGAGCACGGTGCCGTGGGGGGCCCCCTCCCTGGCCAGCGCCGACACCTCCTCGTTGGTCGAGCCGACCTCGGACAGGTAGCGGTAGCTGCCGCCCTGGCCGAGCCAGCAGGTGTCGAGGACCGGCTCGACCAGCGCCGGCTCGAGCGCATCGGGCGCGGAGACGAGCAGGTAGCCCCGCTTGGGAACGGCCTCGATCTCCCAGCCCCGGCCGCGCAGGGCGGAGACCCGCTTGGACACCGCGTTACGGCT
>JAUVBO010000211.1 GCA_030591195.1 Pseudomonadota bacterium | reverse complement strand
GTTGTAGATGAAGGGCTTGAACAGCTCGAGGGCCATCTTCTTCGGCAGGCCGCACTGGTGGAGCCGCAGCTCCGGGCCGACGACGATCACCGAGCGTCCGGAGTAGTCGACGCGCTTGCCGAGCAGGTTCTGACGGAACCGCCCCTGCTTGCCCTTGAGCATGTCCGAGAGCGACTTGAGCGGGCGCTTGTTCGGACCGGTGATCGTCTTTCCCCGCCGGCCGTTGTCGAACAGCGCGTCCACCGCCTCCTGCAGCATCCGCTTCTCGTTGCGGATGATGATCTCCGGCGCGTTGAGCTCCTGCAGGCGCTTGAGGCGGTTGTTGCGGTTGATCACCCGTCGGTAGAGGTCGTTGAGGTCGCTGGTGGCGAAGCGACCGCCATCGAGCGGCACCAGGGGCCGCAGGTCGGGCGGGATCACCGGGATCACCTCGAGCATCATCCACGCCGGCTGATTGCCCGAGTCGCGGAAGGCCTCGATCACCTTCAGCCGCTTGGCGATCTTCTTGCGCTTCGCCTCCGAGGTGGTCGCGCGCATGTCGGCGCGCAGCGTCTTGGAGAGCTCGATGATCGGCAGGGGCGAGAGCATCTCGCGGATCGCCTCGGCGCCCATGCCGGACTTGAAGGACTCGTCGCCGAGCTCCTCGCTCAGCTGGGCCTGGCGCTCCTCGCTCAGCAGCTCGCCGACAGCGAGACCGCTGTCACGACCGTCGGTGACGATGTAGCACTCGCAGTAGAGGACCTTCTCCAGGTCCTTGAGCGTGATGTCGAGCATGTTGCCGATGCGCGACGGCAGGCTCTTGAGGAACCAGATGTGCGCCACCGGCGTGGCCAGGTTGATGTGCGCCAGCCGCTCGCGGCGGACCTTCGACTGGATCACCTCGACGCCGCACTTCTCGCAGACGACGCCGCGGTGCTTCATCCGCTTGTACTTGCCGCAGTTACACTCGTAGTCCTTCACCGGCCCGAAGATCTTGGCGCAGAACAGGCCGTCGCGCTCCGGCTTGAAGGTCCGGTAGTTGATCGTCTCGGGCTTCTTCACCTCGCCGTGGGACCACTCGCGGATCTTCTCCGGGCTGGCTAGCGAGATGCGGATCGCCGAAAAGCTGAGAGGGTCCTTCGGTTTCTCGAAGAAATTGAAGATGTCCTTCACGATAACTCCTCTTGGTCCAGGGTCGCTGCCCCGACTGCCTGGGCTCCGGGTTGTCTAGAGACCTTGGTTTCTAGAGACCGGGCAATCCGCGACGGGCCATGCCTCCGGAGAACGGCGGGACCACCGACGGCTCGGCCGTCGGCTCCCGTACCGCCCCTCCATCCTCGATCAACTCGACGTTGAGGCAGAGACTCTGCAGCTCCTTGAGCAGCACGTTGAACGACTCGGGCAGGCCCGACTCGAGCACGTGCTCGCCCTTGACGATGCTCTCGTACATCCGCGTGCGACCGATCACGTCGTCCGACTTGACGGTCAAGAACTCCTGCAGGGCGTAGGCGGCGCCGTAGGCCTCCAACGCCCAGACCTCCATCTCACCGAGGCGCTGGCCACCAAACTGAGCCTTGCCGCCGAGCGGTTGCTGGGTCACCAGCGAGTAGGGACCGATCGACCGCGCGTGGATCTTGTCGTCCACCAGGTGGTGCAGCTTGAGCATGTACATCACCCCGACGGTGACGTCGTGGGCGAAGGTCTCTCCGTTGCGGCCATCGAAGAGGATCGTCTGTCCCGAGCGGGGCAGCCCCGCCATCTCGAGCCCATCCTTGACGTCCACCTCCCGGGCGCCGTCGAAGACCGGCGTCGCCACCTGCACCCCGCGGCGCAGCTTGTTGGCGAAGCGACCGATGTCCTCGTCGTCGAGCGAGTCGATGAACTGGTGGGCCTGCTCGGTGGTGTAGATCTTCTTCAGCTGCTCGCGCAGCACGTCGGCGTTCCAGTGAACCGCGAGGTAGCGGTCGATCTGCATCCCCAGCTCACGCGCCGCCCAGCCGAGGTGGGTCTCGAGAATCTGACCGACGTTCATCCGCGAGGGCACGCCCAGCGGGTTGAGCACGATGTCGACCGTGGTGCCGTCCGGCAGGTAGGGCATGTCCTCCTCGGGGAGGATCCGGCTGATCACGCCCTTGTTGCCGTGGCGACCGGCCATCTTGTCGCCCACCGAGAGCTTGCGCTTGATCGCGACGTAGACCTTGACCATCTTGATCACGCCCGGAGGAAGCTCGTCACCCTTGGTCAGGCGGCCGATCTTCTCGCCGTAGAGCGTCTCGATCGCGTAAACGTCGTCGTCGAGTTGGTTGGCCAGCTGCTCGAGGCCGTCCTCGATCGATCCGTCGCTCTCCACCACCTGCAGCGACGGCCAGTAGCGCCGCGGCACACCGGCGAGCACCTCGTCCGAGAGCGTCACGCCCTTCTGCAGCAGCACCTTGCCGCGGTCGTCGACCAGCCGCGCGCTGGTCGTCTTGCCGGCGAGCAGCCGAGCCATCTTGCCGACGTAGGCGCCGGTGATGATCTTGATCTCGTCGCGCTGGTCGGCGAGCAGCTTCTCCTTCTCCTGGTCGAGGATGTCACGCGACCGCTCGTCCATCTCGGTGCCCTTGCGGGCGAAGACGCGGGCGTTGATGACGATCCCCTGCACACCGGGCGGCACCCGCAGCGAGCTGTCGCGAACGTCTCCCGCCTTCTCGCCGAAGATCGCTCGCAGCAGCTTCTCCTCGGGTGAGAGCTGGGTCTCGCCCTTCGGGGTGATCTTGCCCACGAGGATCTCGCCCGGGTTGACCTCGGCGCCGATGCGCACGATGCCGCTGTCGTCGAGCTCGGCCAGCGCCTCCTCGCCGACGTTCGGGATATCGCGGGTGATCTCCTCCTTGCCGAGCTTGGTGTCGCGGGCGATGCACTCGAACTCCTCGATGTGCACCGAGGTGAAGGTGTCGTCCTTGATCAGCCGCTCGCTGACGAGGATCGAGTCCTCGAAGTTGTACCCGCCCCAGGGCATGAAAGCGACCAGCGCGTTCTGGCCCAGGGCCAGCTCGCCGCACTCGGTCGCCGGCCCGTCGGCGATGACGTCCTGGGCCCGCACCTGATCGCCCTTCTGGACGATCGGCTTCTGGTTCATGCAGGTGTTCTGGTTGCTCCGCTGGAACTTGACCAGGTTGTAGATGTCGGGCTTGGCCGCCAGCGAGGTGGTGTCCTCGATCTCGGTCGGGCGGACGACGAGGCGCGCCGCGTCCACCGACTCGACCACGCCGTCGCGCCGGGCGACGACGGTGACGCCCGAGTCACGGGCGACGATGCCCTCGATGCCGGTGCCGACCAACGGCGCGCGGCTGCGCACCAGCGGCACCGCCTGGCGCTGCATGTTCGAGCCCATCAGCGCACGGTTGGCGTCGTCGTTCTCGAGGAACGGGATCAGCGAGGCCGCCACCGAGACCAGCTGGTTCGGCGAGACGTCCATCAGCGAGATGTCCTCCGGCCGCGCCATCAGCACGTTGCCGTTGATCCGCGCGCTGACCACCTCGGTGGCGAAGCGCCCCTGATCGTCGAGCTCGGCGTTGGCCTGGGCGATGTGGTGCCCCTCCTCCTCAAGCGCCGAGTAGAAGCGGACGGCGCCCTCGACCTTGCCGCCCTCCGCCTTGCGGTAGGGCGTCTCGATGAAGCCGAAGTCGTTGACCCGGGCGTAGGTCGCCAGCGACGCGATCAGGCCGATGTTCGGGCCTTCCGGGGTCTCGATCGGGCAGACGCGACCGTAGTGGGTCGTGTGCACGTCGCGGACCTCGAAGCCGGCGCGCTCGCGGGTCAACCCGCCGGGGCCGAGGGCCGAGAGGCGCCGCTTGTGGGTCACCTCCGACAGCGGGTTGGTCTGGTCCATGAACTGCGACAGCTGGCTCGAGCCGAAGTACTCCTTGACCACCGCGCTGACCGGCTTGGCGTTGATCAGGTCATGCGGCATCAGGTACTCGATCTCCTGCGACATCGACATGCGCTCCTTGATGGCGCGCTCCATTCGCACGAGGCCGATCCGGTACTGGTTCTCCATCAGCTCGCCGACCGCGCGGACGCGGCGGTTGCCGAGGTGGTCGATGTCGTCGATGCTACCGCGGCCGTTGCGCAGCTCGATCAGGTAGCGCACGGTCTCGATGATGTCGTGCCGGGTCAGCACGCAGTGGTCGAGCGGCTCGTCGACCTTGAACTTGTAGTTCAGCTTCAGCCGACCGACCTTCGACAGGTCGTAGCGGTCGGGGTTGAAGAAGAGGTTGTTGAAGAGCGTCTTCGCCGTCTCGGGCGTCGGCGGATCTGCCGGGCGGAGGCGGCGATAGATCTCCATGATCGCCTCCTCCGGGGTGTTGAGCTTGTCGGCCAACAGGGTGTCGCGGAGGTATGACCCGACGGTGAGGTTGTCGATGAACAACACCTTGAAGCCGGAGATCTTGTGGTCGCGCAGGCGATCGAGCACGTCCTCGGCGATCTCCTCGTTGCACTGCAACAACACCTCTCCGGTCTCGTTGTCGATCACGTCGTGGGCAGCGACCTTGCCGAGCAGCTCCTCGACGGTGATCGGCAGCCGCTCGAGGCCCGACTCGCGCAGCTTACGAATCGCGACCTTGGTGAACTTGCGGTTCTTGCGGACGATCACCTCCCGGGAGTCCGGGTGGCGGAGGTCGCGGGTCGCCCGCTGGCCGGGGAGGATGTCGTACTCGATGCTCTTGGAGTACTTCTTGCCAGACTCGAGAAAGATCGTCTCGGTGTTGTAGTACTCGTTGAGCAGGTCCTCGGCGGGGTAGCCGAGGGCGCGCAGCAGCACCGTCGCGTGCAGCTTGCGGCGGCGGTCGATGCGGACGTAGATCAGGTCCTTCGGGTCGAACTCGAAGTCGAGCCAGGATCCCCGGTAGGGGATCACCCGGGCGCTGTAGAGCAGCTTGCCCGAGGCGTGGGTCCGGCCCTTGTCGTGGTCGAAGAAGACGCCGGGGCTGCGGTGCAGCTGGCTGACCACGACCCGCTCGGTGCCGTTGATGATGAAGGTGCCCTGCTCGGTCATCAACGGGATCTCGCCGAAGTAGACCTCCTGCTCCTTGACGTCGCGGACCGACTGCTCCTTGGTCTCCTCGTTGACGTCGCGCAGGACGAGCTGGATCGTGACCTTGATCGGCGCGGCGAAGGTCATGCCGCGCTGGCGGCACTCGTCCTCGTCGTACTTCGGCCGCTCGAGGTTGTAGCTGACGAAGTCGAGCGATGCGGTCTCCGAGAAGTCCTTGATCGGGAAGACGCTCCGGAACACACCCTGCAGGCCGATCTCTTCGCGCCGGTCGGGTGGGACGTCCGCCTGGAGAAACTTTTCGTAGGAGCGCTTCTGAATATCGATCAGATTCGGGATCTCGATGACCTTCTGGATCCGACCGTAGTGCTTCCGGACACGGAAGTTATTCTGGATGACGCGTCCCATCGACGCTCCTTCTTAGCCCTGCTCCGCTGCCGACGGAGCCCAGGCGGCTATTTCAGCCAACTACAGTACGGTTCGAACGGAGCCGGCTGGGCCCAAGCTCCGCGCGTTCGTCGCGCACGCCTCGACGTCAACGCACCCCGCCGCGAGCCGATCGCCGCCAGTCAGCGACACCGGACCGGGCGAACAGGCGAACGCCAGCGCTCCCTGGCCTTCCCCGTCGACGGCCGGGAAACCTGACGTCGTCGGCTGCTCTCTGCGCGCGGCGGCCAAACCCATCCCACCTCTGGGGCGGCGTTATCAAGCCGGCTCGATCTTCGCCTCGCCGCCGGCCCCCTTCATCTTGGCCGCGACCTCCTCCGCCTCCTCCTTGCTCACGCCTTCCTTGATCGCCTTGGGCACGCCCTCGACCAGGTCCTTGGCCTCCTTGAGGCCGAGACCGGTGATCGCGCGGACCTCCTTGATGACCTCGATCTTCTTGTCGCCGGCCGAGGCCAGGACAACGGTGAACTCGGTCTGCTCCTCGACGGGGGCGGCAGCGGCGCCACCGGCCGGGCCGGCGGCGACGGCGACGGCGGCAGCCGCCGAGACG
>JAUVBO010000683.1 GCA_030591195.1 Pseudomonadota bacterium | reverse complement strand
CGGTGGTTCAGATGTTCGGTCGGCAGATGGTATGGGGTGCACGATCGCTCGCGCTGCGGCGACGAGTATCCCTTCCACTAAGGGCTCATGACAGAACAAGTCGATCACTGACGCCGCCGATTGATTTGATCCTCGGATGTGCGGCCCACGGAACGCCCGGGCGGGCGCGGCTGACCCGAACCTACCCCGCAAGTGGTTGATTCCCCGAAGCCGGCTCGTCCGCCGGGTCGCGACAACAAGGGAAAAGGTCGCCCGTCATTTTCTTGGAACCGGACGACACTTGCGGTGTCCAAGATTTGTCTGGCCCGCCGTGCGCGTCGTGTATCAGGAGAAACAATGGAGAAAGGGACGATCCCCCCTGCAGCGCGCACGTCTATAATCTGTCCCCCCCCGCCGATGGCCACCGGCTCGATTCCGCCCCCGCCGGGGTGGATCTCTCGAACGGTCGCTATCTCTCGATCGGTTCCTTGTCGATCCAATCCGCGCGCCCGCGTGGCGGTGGATCCCGACGCGACCGCCGCGATTGCGCGGAAGGGAGGCAAGGAGGCGAGCCCAGGCGCCGCCTACCTCGCCACCGCGCTGGCCTTCACGCCTTTGCTCGCCCACCGGACCTTCGAGTTCATCAGCGTCAGCCTGCCCGAGGGCCTCTGGCAGGAGGCCTCGATCCACTCCCTGCCGCCGCTGGCGATGCTCGGCGTGTCGATCCTGCTCTGGCGACGGGTGGCGCCGTTGCCTGGCCAACGCCAAGCCCGGCCGAACGCCCAGCGGCTGGCCATCGCTGCCGGAATGCTGCTCGGCGGCATCGCTGCCCTGGCCAACCTGCTGTCGATGCTGGCGCGGGCCGGGGGGGGCGCCACCGGAACGGTGGATCCCGCGGCGGCGGCGCTGATTTTGCATGTCGCCGTGCTGGCGCCGCTGGCCGAAGAGGCAGCTTTTCGCGGGCTGATCTATCGCCAGCTGCGGCAGAGTCTTGCCGTGTTGCCGGCGACCCTGGTCTCGGCGCTGATCTTCTCGATGATGCACGCCAGCTTCGGGCAGGCCAGCTGGGCCCTGGTGCTCGGGGGTGTGACCGCGCTGGCCTACGAGCAGACCCGCTCGCTGCTGGCGCCGGTCCTGGTCCATGCACTCTTCAACGCCGTGCCGATCGGCATGGCGATGGCTCGCAGCCGGCCGGACGACCTCGGGCCGATCTGGCTCGTCCTGGCGGCCGTCTCGCTGGTCTTCGTCTGGGCGGCGCGCGGAGCGGCGCGGGCGGAGGCCTAGACCCTAACCCCAGGGCCCGATGGATCGTCAGATCACCCGGTAGCCGAAGCCGTGGACGGTGACGATGATCCGGGGGCGGCGGGGCTCGTCCTCGAGTTGACGTCGCAGGTTGTAGATGTGTGACGTCAGGCGGGACTCGGTGGCCTCGACGTCGTCGGCGTAGAGCAGATCGAGCAGATCGGCCTTGAGCTGGGGCTCGCCGCGGTGGGCGCAGAGGAACGCCATCAGCTTGTACTCGGTCTGGGTGATCGGCACGACCTTGCCGCGCTTGCGAACCTCGCGCTGGCGGGTGTCGACCTCGATCTCGGCCTCGATGCCCACCCGGTAGATCCGGTGGCCGAAGGTCTTCATCTGGGCCTGGACCCAGCCCTCGAGCTCGCGCAGGCTGACGGTCTTTTCGAGGTAGCCGGTGGCGCCGAACTCCAGCCCCTGGACCTTGTCCAGCGGCGCGACCTTGTACGCCGAGAGCATGATGATCGGCTCGGCGTAGAACTCGCGGAGCTTCTTGCAGGCGATGTGGCCGGCCTCGTCACCCTCCTCGTCGAAGCGCACGTCGAGCAGGATGCAGCCCGGGCGCTGCTTGCGCGCGAGCTCGATTCCCTCGGCGGTGCTGTTGGCCACCAGGACGTCGTAGCCCCGGTGCTCGAAGTACTCGCGCCAGATGTCGGTGGTCGCGACGTCGTCGTCGATGATCAGCAACCGGTCCATCGCGCCTGATTGTAGACCGAAATCCGTCATCGCGCGACGGCCGCTACAGCGGCAGGGTCAGGCGGAACGTGGCGCCCCCGCCCGCGGTGGACGGGTCGAGGGTCAGGTCTCCGCCGTGAGCCCGCGCGATGTCGCGCGCGAAGCCGAGGCCGAGGCCGAAGCCAGCGTGCTGGGGTGACGTTCGACCCCGCTGGAAGGGCTCGAAGAGGCTTGGCCGCTGGGCGTCGGGGATCCCCGGACCCCGGTCGGTCACCAGCAGTGTCGCCTGGCCTGCGGATGGCTCTGCGCCTTCCACTGTGAGGGTCACGGTCACCGCGGCGAGCGGCGGCGCGTACTTGCGCGCGTTGTCGAGCAGGTTGCGCAGGGCGAGCTCGAGATAGAACGGGTCGTGGGGCGCCTCGATCGGCTGATCGGGCGCGATCAGGCGTGGCCCGCTGTCGTCACCCGGATGCTCCTTGGCGAGGCGCTCGAGGACGTCGGCGACGGTCTGCTGCAGCGGCCTCTGCACCGGCGAGAGCTGCAGCCCCTCCTTGAGGCGTGCCTGGTGGAGCAGGCTGTCGACCAGCCGCGCCAGCCGGCCGCTGTCGTCGATCATCGCCTCGGCGTGGCTCCGGGCCTGGTCGGCCTTGGCCAGCGTGGAGGGCAGGGCGAGCAGCTCGGCGCGGTGGGCGAGGCGGGTCAGGGGCTTGCGGAGCTCGTGGGACGCGAGCCGGACGAAGTGACCGCGTTGCTCGAGCATCGCCTGCTCTCGCTGGATCGCGGCGCGCTCGCGAGAGACGGCGCGGACGGTACGGGTCGCGGCCAGCACCAGCAGCGCGAAGGAGAGCAGCGAGAGGCCGATCAGCCAGGGCTGGGCGTACCAGGGGCGGACCACGCGGAAGGCATGGCCCGCGGGTGATGGATCGACGTTGAGGTCGCGGTCCATCGCGCGGACCTCGAACAGGTGATCCCCGGCGGTGAGATGCGGCAGGGCGGCGCTGGTTGCTTGGCTGAAGGCCGACCAGCGGCCGCCGTCGATCCGGTGGGAGAAGACCAGCGCCGCGGTGGGTGTGTCCTTGAGCACGTCCTGGCCGGAGAAACCGATCACCAGCCGCTCGCCACGGATCACTGTCTGCGGGGCGTCCGCGGCGGCGGGCGTGCGGCGGCCGATCCAGGTCTGGGGGGCACGGCGGTCGGGCCGGTACTGGCTCAGGCCACCGCCGAGGGTGGCGAACAGCAGCGTCCCATCGGGCGCGCGTTCGACGTCGCGCACGGTGTCGGCCGACAGGCCCTCGGTGGTGCTGTAGCGGGTCCAGCGCTCGGCGCTGAGCCGGCGCACCCCGAGTCCGCGGATCGCGAACCAGAGCGAGCCGTCGCCGGTGCGCATGACGAAGCGCGAGTAGATCCCGGCCGGCAGCCAGGGGCTCGGTGCGACGCGTTGCCAGCGGCGGCCGTCGTAGCGACTGACGCTCTCGAGCCCCGAGGCCCAGAGCTCGCCGGGCCTTGGCCCCTGAACCAGACCGTAGACCCGGTTGGTGCGCGAGGCCGGCGCGGGGCT
>JAUVBO010000013.1 GCA_030591195.1 Pseudomonadota bacterium | reverse complement strand
GTGCCGATGGCGGGGTTGTCGGCCTCGGTCAGCTCGTGGTCGACGTCGAAGCGGCTGAGCAGGGCATAGACCACCCGGGCGAGCATCAGCAACATCCCGACCAGGCAGATCATCGCGATGATGTAGACCAGGTCGATGCCGGTCAGGTTGAAGATCAGGGGCGTCTGCTCCTCGTTCACTTGCCGTACCCTCCATAGCTCGATCGGCCGTAGCGGCTGCCGTAGCGGCGACTGCCGGAGCGGCGGCTGCCGTAGCGGCTGCCGTAGCGGTAGCGGCGGGTGGAGAGCAGCAGCAGGTAGCTGCTGCTGCCGTAGTGGCTCCTGGTCCACGAGCCGCGGGTGCCGTACTGGTGGCGCTCGCCGTAGTAGGGCTTGCTCATCGTCGCAGCGACCTTGTACTTGAGGTAGTCGCGGTAACTCACGGGCCTGTAGCCCTTACCCCAAAAAAGCGCCGGCATGTAGGCGTAGCTGTCGTTGAAGCGCCAGACCCGCTTCATCCGGTCCACGGCGGAGGCGTCGCCGGGAGCAGCGGCCTCCGCGCTGGTGCGCCCGACGGTGGCGGCGGTGGCGTTCGGGTCGTGCCAGGCACCGTAGCGCGGGCGGTCGACGTAGGTGTAGCCAGGCGGCGCGGCGACGGTCAGCGCCTGGCTGCCGAGCATCCCCTCGGGCTTGCTGTAGATCGTCATCCCCAGGTGGTCGAGGTGCCCCTGGTAGCGCGCCCCGCTGACCGGCTCCCAGCCGGTCTTGGTCGCGCTATGGTCACGAATCACCTTGTAGCGGTGGTAGCGCAAGCCCCCGGTGGTCTTGAGGTCGATCAGGACCTTGTCGACGTGGTGATCGATGTCGGCGATCTCGGTCATCAGCAGCTGCTCGGCTTGCTCCAGCGCCTCGCATCGGCCGTGGAGCGCCTCGGCGAGCTTGCCGCAGGCCACGGGGTCGGCGCCCGGCGCGCTGCGGGCGAGGCGGTACTGGGCGTAGGTCTGCTTGACCTGGGCGTTGAGCTGCTCGCAGTGTCGCATCCGGCCGACGAGGATCTGGCTCAGCTCCGGGTGCTCTTGCTGGGCCGCCTGGACCTCTCTCCGCGCCCTCGCTGACGGCAGCCGCCGTGCACGGGCGGCGTCGGCGGCGGCCTGAGCGGCGAGCCTGGTGGCGTCCTTCTGGTACCGCAAGGCCTCCTCCACCGCCCGGAAGAGCTTCGCGCTGTCACGAGCGACCTGCTTGGTGGCGGCGTTGATCGTGGACGCCAGGCGGTAGGCGCTGCCGCTGTCCTCGCGCCGGTCGCGCTGGACCATCGCCGCGAGCTTGACCTGATCGGCCCGGGCCCTCGCCAGCAGCTGGGCGCGCTGGGCCAGTTCCTCGCGAGCTCGCCGGACCTCCGGTCGCGTCGAGAGGAACGGCTTGTTCGAGGCGACCAGTTGTTCGAGCTTGCGCTCGAACAGTTGCTGCTGGGTCGTGGCTCGCTTGAGCGCCCGTTCGGCCTGCCCCGCCTGGTACTTGACGTACCCACGCATGCTGCGGGGCATGAAGATGATCACCGCGACCAGCGTGGCGACGACGCCGCCGATGATCGTCGCGGTCCAGCCTGCGCGACCCATTACGATCTCCTCCCGAGGGATCCTCGATGCCGATCCGAATCGGCGTATCTTAGCCTCCCCGCGCTTGACAGGCGAACGCCGGGCGTTCATCAAGGGCACTGGGGGCCTGGTGATGAGAAATCGACGACGAGCGGGGGGGCGGGCGCTGCTGGTGCCCGCGATAATCTTGGTCGGCTGCTCGAGCACCACGGGCGGGGCCGGCGACAGCGGGCCGCGCTGGCCCGACGGAGTGTCCGACCAGGATGCCGCGGACGACGCGAAGGTGTCGGCCGATAGCGCCGTCGCCGACGTGGCGGCGCCCGACACGATCCGGGCCGACGCGACCCTGGGCGACCTGACCTTCGACGGTGACCTGCCCGCGGCAGGACCGTGGAAGATCGTCTCCACGCCCGCCACCGCGGATCTGCACGGCGTGGCCTGCGTGGCGGACCACGTGTTCGCCGTGGGTCACAGCGGGACGATCCTGCACCGGGCGCCCGGCCTGGCGGCCTTCGAGGTCCTCGACGCCCAGACCACCGCCGACCTCTACGCGGTGACCTTCGCCGACAGTAGCCACGGGGTGGTCGCGGGAAACGCGGCTACGATCTGGAAGACCGAGGACCTCGGCCAGAGCTGGGCCGCGGCGCCCCAGTGCAGCGCCTACGTCTTCGACACCTTCTACTCGCTGCACCTGCACTCGGCCACCGAGGGCTTCGCCGCCGGCATCGCGGTGGGCGGCGAGGGCGGGGGAGTCAAGTACTTCAACAGCGGCAGCTGGACCTGCGTCGCGCCGACCTACCAGGGCGAGGTGTTCTACGACGTGTTCCGGCTCGGGGACAGCGGCTGGACCGTCGGCGATACCGGCGGCAAGATCTACCGCACCGAGGACAAGGGACTGACCTGGACCGCGGTGGCCTCCGGCGCCGCGACGGTGTTGCGTGGGGTGTACTTTGCCGGCGCTCAGCTCGGCCTCGCGGTCGGTGACGGCGGCACGATCCTGCGCAGCGTCGACGGCAAGGGGGAGGCCTGGGCCAAGATCACCTCGCCGACCAGCGTCGACCTGTACGACGTGCACTTCTGGGACGGGCAGAGCGGCTGGGCGGTGGGAGCCGGCGGCACGGTGCTTCACACGATCGATGCCGGCGCCACCTGGCAGGCCCAGGGCGCGCCGACCAAGGCGACGCTCGAGGGCGTCTGCTTCACCTCGGCGAAGCAGGGCTGGGTGGTCGGCGCGGGCGGTGTGGTGCTCCAGACCACCACCGCGGGACTCTGAGCGCCAGGGTTACCAGAAGAAGCCGATGACATAGCGCGCCGCCACCACGGTGACCAGCGCCGCCAGCGTCGCCTCGATCGCGCGCGCCGGTAGGTAGCGCTGGACCCGTGCCCCGCAGTACATGCCGGCCAGCCCGCCGACGCCGAGTAGTCCGCCGAGCTGCCAGTCGGGCATCACCGCCGGTCGACCGAAGAGCGGCCCAGCGAGGGCGAAGGAGCCGATGCCGACCAGTGAGGAGACGAAGGTCGACGAGAGGGTCGCGCCGGCGATGGCGTGGACTGGCTGCTTGAAGACCGACACCAGCAGGGGTGAGATGATCGAGCCGCCGCCCACGCCGTAGGCGCCGCCGATGGCGCCGATCGCCGTGGTGATCAGCGCGAGGCCCCAGGATGAGATGCCGTAGCCCGCGCCCGCGTAGTCGAACTCGAGGCGGCCGATGTCGAAGCGGCGGATGTCGACCTGCAACGGCCCGCTGGGTGCAGCGCTCTTGGCCCTCGGGCGGGCGACCTGGAGCAGCATCCTGCTGGCGATCAGCAGCAGCACCAGCCCGACGAAGAGCTTGAAGGCGCGCGGGTCGGCCAGCAGGTGCATCCGCGCGAGCGAGCCGGCGACGACCCCCGGGACCGTGCCTACCAGCAGGAGCAGCGCCAGCGGCCAGACCATCCGTCGCTCGCGGATGTAGCGGTAGACCCCGGAGGGGATCGCGATCGCGTTGAACAGGTGATTGGTCGGGGTCACGGCCGGTCCGACGAAGCCGAGCAGGCTGATCTGAAACGGCAGCAGCAGGAACGCCCCGGAGACCCCAGCGGTGGAGCAGATCGCGGCGATGGCGAAGGACACCGAAGGCGGCAGCCATAGTGGGGTCCGGACGCCCGAAGCAGCAAAGCGCATCATCAGTGCCAGAAGCCGAGGGAGAGCGAGAGGTTCGAGTAGCGGCTGGCGACGTCCACGGCGCTGGCGAAGGCCAGCGACCGCGGGCCCCACATCCTGAAGTCGAACAGCCGCAGCTCGACGGCGAAGGTCCCGTGGATCCGGCCTGACTGGCCGTCGACGCGGCTCGGCTCCCAGTAGCCGCCGGTCCGGGCACGCAGCCGGCGCGCGAAGATCTCGGTCTCGAGGCCCAGCCGGGGCGAAACGGTGAGCTCGGCGCCCGAGACTTGGCGCACTTGGCGCAGAAACCCGTCGATGCCCACCGCGTCGTCCACCGGGCCGAAGAGCACCACCTCGGCCGACAGCAGCAGGTAGCGAGCTCCGCGATAGCGAGGCGCGGGAGGTGAGGCTCGCCGGGCCGGCGCTGGCTGGCTCTGTGCTGGCTGGCTCTGTGCTGGCTGGCTCTGTGCTGGCTGGCCCTGTGCTGGCTGGCCCTGCCGCTCGAGGTAGGGCGGCGCCGCGTTGAAGGCGCCGCCGAGCCGCCAGGCGAGGCCGATGCGCAGCTCCCAGGGCAGGGCGGCGCCGTCGGGCAGGACGAACCCGTCGGGGCAGCCGGTCTCGCAGGCGACGTTGACCTCGGAGGAGACCGGCACGGTGACCGAGACGCCGAGTCGGGCGGGCAGCCAGCGCGGGCGCAGCACCACGCCGGCCTCGACGCCGCCAGCCTGCTGATCGAGGATGTTCTGCGACTGGCCGAGCGGGCTGAGCTGGAAGAGGCCGACCCGCAGCCCGCCGCCGAGCACCAGCTGGTGGTCGAGCAGCGCGTAGCCGGCCGAGAGCTGGATCTGCCAGGTTCCGGCGCGAAACTCACCGGGGACCGGCGCGTTGTCGGAGAGCTGGCCGCCCTGGCCGCGCGCGTAGACCCCGACGCCGAAGGCGCCGACCTGCAGGTGGGCCCCGACTGCTAGCGCATAGAAGCTGCCGGAGCCCTCGACGGAACCCTCGCCGTTGTTGTCGAAGTCGAACTCACCCGATTGGAACAGTCCGGGGATCAGGTAGTCGAAGGCGATGTTCCAGTCGAAGCGGTCGGTGCTGTAGTAGCTGCGGTTGGCCACCGAGGCGGGGTTGAACGGGATGCCCACCGTGTCCTCGGCCACCGCGGCATAGGCTCCGGCGAGCCCGATCACGCGGGCGCTGCCGAGCACGGCGCCTTGGTGCAGGTCGATCTGGTACGGGCCGCTGCCGGCCAGTGGGGGGCTCTGGGCCAGCGCAGCTTGGCCGAGCACCAGCAACAACACCGCGCTGCCGATCAGCGGACGGGTAGCGTCGCGCATCACCCCATCGTCGAGCATACGGGCCGGTTGTCAACCCGGTCGGTGGTCACGGGGTCGGTCCGCTGCGTCGTCGGCCCAAGGCGGACAGACCGAGCAGCAGGCCGAGCAGCAGCAGCCCGCCGAGGGGCAGCGAGGTCGCCAGGTTCTCGCCGACGCTGCAGCCGCCTTCGTCCTCATCCCCGCCCTCGCCCTCGCCCGCGTCGCGGCCGCTGTCGGTGGCTGGCTGTGGGGTTGGCCCGCCGCCGTCGGTGGTGGGCTCGCCGGCCGGGGGCTGGACCGGGGGCGGCGCGCCCTGGAACAGGCTCGACCACTCGAGCTTGACCGTCGGCGTGGTGCCCGCGCTCACCCGGCCCTCGAACCACAGGGACATGTCGCCGCGTCCGCGGTAGGCCACCGAGAGCAGGTGCAGGCCGCCGTGGCCCATCAGGCCGTGGTGGTCGTCGATGGTCTTCTTGCCACCCTTCTGGTAGTAGGCCTCCATCAACGAGTCGTCGGAAGGCGCGCTGTGGCCATCGGTCTCGGTGTTGGTCGTCATCAGCACCTCGCCGCCGAAGAAGTCCGCCTGGGGGACCCGCTTCTTGGCGCACTTGCCGCCACTGTCGCATGTCAGCACGCCGCCGAGACCCTCGGGGACGTAGTAGTTGAGGAAGGTCCCGGTGGTGATGGTGTAACCCTCGAGCGCCCGCTGCACCGCGTCGAGGTGCTGGGCGGGCGGGAGGCCGTCGACCGCGGTCAAGGCGATGCGCACCAGCGAGCTGCGCGGCAGGTGCGGCCCCGGGGTCGCCTGCGAGCGGTAGTCGTGGAGCGAGGCGAGGGTGCCGTGCTCGTTGACGCCGGTGACCGCCAGGGCCAGGCCCGGCCACTGGAGGCTGACCCAGCGCACGCCATCTTGCGGCTGCCGCGCCACCAGCAGGTGGTGCTTGATCGCGTCCACCGGGCTGCCGAAGTCGAGCCGGCGGGTGGAGAGGGTCTTGACCGGGGCCTCGACGAACGAGCCCCAGGTCGAGTGGGAGCGGCAGGCGTAGGCGTAGCCCCAGTCGCCGTAGGTGTTGACGACCTTGAGGTCACCGACGTCGAGGGTCGCGTCGGGCAGGGCGGCCTTGACCCCGGCGACGATGCCCTCGAGCTCCTCGGCTGCGTCGTCGGCAGTCCAGATCGCGCCTTCGACGCCCAACCGGACCACCGCGTAGAGCTCGGCGCTACGAAGCTGCTTGAACTGCTCCACCGCCGAGGCGATCTCCTTGGCGAAGGCGTGGCCCTGGGCGTAACCCATCTCGTGGGCCGTGCCCCAGACCCGCAGCACCGAGTAGCCCTGGCCCGCGGCGTCGAGCTGCTGCCCGAGCAGCTTGCCCTGCTGGGCGCTGGCCGGGACAGCGGTGCCGCTGACCAGCAGGACGGCTGTGATCGTGATCAGGGGAGCGAAAGAGCGGGGTCGGGACATCAGCCAAGAACCTCCAGCACCTCGAGCAGCGCTTATCGGTTGATATTGGCACACTGCCGGCGGTGGCGCTCCCGGCGACGTCGCACCAGCGTGAGCACCACCAACAGCCCTGCTAGCGGCGGGCCCTGGGCCGGGTCAGCGGCGGCACAGCCGCAGCCATCGTCTCGAGGCTCGGGGGGGAGGTCTGCCGGGGAGTAGTCCGAGACCGGCGGCAGGTCGCCGCTCACCGGTCCGCGGTCAGCAGGGCCGGTCGACAGGTCGGGATCGATCGAGGGGCTTTGGTCAGGCGACGGGCCCTGGTCGGGCGGCGGGCCCTGGTCGGGCGGCGGGCCCGCATCGGGTGGCGCGCTGCAGCTGATGGTGTGCTGGGAGCCGGTGGTCAGGTCCTCGGCGCCATCGAGGGGCTCGGGCACGGTGGCCGCGCCGCCGTAGGGACCGCCGGCGGCGATGCTGGCGTCACGATAGAGTGCCAGCTGCAGGTGAGCGGCCGCGTAGTAGGTCAGGCTCCCGTTACCGCTTCGGCCGAGGGTCCCGATCGTCTCTCGGGCGCCGACGTGCTGGCCGACGGTGACCAGGACCTGGTTGAGCTGGGCGTAGGCCGCCAGGTAGCTGTGCCCGTCGGCCTGATAGTCCAGCTCGAGCAGCACCAGCTGGCCGTATCCATCCCAGCCACTGCCAGCCCAGCCGGCGTAGCGCACCGTGCCAGCGGCCACCGCGGTGACCGGCTTGTCGAATCCGTCGCCGGCTTCGCTGCGCACGAGGTCCATCGCGTAGCGGTCGTTGGCCTTCGACGGCTCGTTGATGTTCTGGTGCCAGACGCTGCAGCCGTAGCCGCAAATGATCCGATAGCTCACGCCGCACGGGAAGGGGGCGTGGAGCGTCAGGCCAGCGGGCGTGGCCGCTGCGCCGGCGGCGGGGACGGTCAGCCCGATCGCCGTGCCGGGTAGCACTGCTACCAGCCAGCCGAGCATCACCGCCGCCCTGGTCGTCGAGTCCATCAACGCCGAGGTTAGCACGGACGGGTTAGTAGCTGGTGGCGGTGAGCTTCACCTTGCCGCGGAAGATGCGGTAGATCGCGATGGTGTAGGTGAGCACCAAGGGCATGCCGATCAGCGCGATAATCAACATGATCTTCAACGTCTTCGCCGACGATGCCGCGTTGTAGATCGTGAGGTTGCGGGCCGGGGCCGAGAGCGACGAGACGACCAGGTTCGGGTACATCCCGACGCCGATCAGCGACAGCAGGCCGACCACGGCCAGGCTCGACGAGAGCAGCGCCCGGAACGGCTGGTCGCGGTAGATCTCGCGCGGGATGTTGGCCACCGCGAGCAGCGTCAGCAGCGGCAGGATGCCGAGCGCCGGGTTGTCCGAGAACGGCCGGACCAGGTGGGGTTGGGTGATCAGCGTGACCACCGAGGTGGCGACGTAGCAGACGACGAAGAAGGCGATGGTCTTTCTCACCCACCCCATGACTTGCTGCTGCAGCTCGCCCTCCGTCTTGAGGATCAGGTAGATCGCCCCGTGCATCGTGAACAGCGCCACGGTGGTCACCCCGACCAGCAGGGCGTAGGGGTTGAGCAGCGGCCAGAAGCCGCCGAGGTACTCGTGGCTGGCGTCGAGGGGGATGCCGCGGGCAATGTTGCCCAGGGCCACGCCGACGAGCAGCGCGCCGAGGATGCTGGCGACGCTGAAGCTGATGTCCCACGCCAGTCGCCAGGTCGGGCCCGGTTGCTTGCTGCGGAACTCGATCGCCACCGCGCGGAAGATCAGCGCCAAGAGAAACAGCATGAACGCGGTGTAGAAGCCGGAGAAGACCGTCGCGTAGACCTCGGGGAACGCAGCGAACAGCGCGCCGCCGGCGGTGACCAGCCAGACTTCGTTGCCGTCCCATACCGGACCGATGGCGTTGAGCATGATTCGCCGATCGTGGTCGGTGCGGGTCAGCAGGTGCAGCGCCCCGACGCCGAGGTCGAAGCCGTCGAGCACCGCGTAGCCGCAGAAGAGCGCGCCGACGAGGAGGAACCAGGTGCTGTTGAGGTCGAAGGCGAAGTCGCTCATGCCCGCGGTCCCCCCTTGGCCTGATCGTCGGCCGCCAGCTCGGGACCCTTCTTGATCTTGTCGTTGAGCAGGTAGATGAAGAGCGCCATCAGCAGCAGGTAGATCAGCGTGAACATCACGATCGAGCCCATCACCTGACCGGCCGAGACGGCCGGCGAGGCGGCGTCGGCGGTGCGCAGCTGACCGTAGACGACCCAAGGCTGGCGTCCGACCTCGGCAGTGACCCAGCCGACCTGGTTGGCGATCTGGGGCCCGAGCACGGCCAGCACGAGGATCCGCAGCAGCCAGCGCCTGTCGAACAGCGAGCCGCGCCACCAGAGCAGCGCCGAGAGCAGCGCCAGGCCGATCAGCCCCATGCCGATGGCGACCATCAGGTGGTAGCACTGAAAGACCACGTTGACCGGCGGTCGATCGCGCGGCGGGATCGACCGCAGGCCGGCGATTGGCTTCGAGCGGTCGCCGTGGACCAGCAGGCTGAGCCAGCCCGAGAGCTTGACTCCGGTGACGGACTCGTCCTGCTCGTCGACCCAGCCGAAGAGGTAGAGGTCGGCCGGCGCGCTGGTGGCGAAGTGTCCCTCCATCGCGGCCAGCTTGGCGGGCTGGGTTCGGGCGACGGTGGACGCGCTGCCGTGGCCGGTGGCGAGCTGGCCGAGGGAGGAGACGACTGCGAGCACCACGGCGATCTTCATCGACGCCCGGGCAAAGTCGACGTGGCGCTTCTTCAGCAGGTAGTAGGCCGAGACACTGAGGACGAAGAAGGCTCCCGCCTGCCAGGCGCCGAAGAGCACGTGGGTGAGGCGGTCGACGGTCGAGGGGTTGAAGACCACCTGCCAGAAGTCGACGATCTCGGCGCGGACCCGGCCCGTGGCGTCGGTGACGATCTGCGAGCCGGCTGGCGTCTGCTGCCAGGAGTTGGCGACGATGATCCAGACCGCCGAGAAGTGGGCGCCGGCGGCGACCATCACCGTCGAGAAGAAGTGCACCCTGGGACTGACCTTGTCCCAGCCGAAGAGCAGCAGGGCGAGGAAGCCCGACTCGAGGAAGAAGGCGAAGATGCCCTCGGCGGCGAGCGCGCTGCCGAAGACGTCGCCGACGTAGCGCGAGTAGGTCGACCAGTTGGTGCCGAACTGAAACTCGAGCACCAGGCCGGTGGCGACTCCCAGGGCGAAGATCAGCCCGAAGACCTTGACCCAGAAGCGGGCCATTCGGTGAAACAGCGGATCTCCGGTCTTGAGGGAGAGCCCCTCGATCACCACCAGGATCAACCCGAGGCCGATCGACAGCGGCGGGAAGATGTAGTGAAAACCGGCGGTCAGTCCGAACTGGATTCGCGAGAGCTCGACCGCGTCCATTGTCGCCTACCTCGTCGGTCCGGAGGGCGCTAGTGACTGCAGCTGCAGCTACCGCCGCAGCTACCGCCGCACGAGGCCGAGCAGTTGCCGCAGCCGCCTCCCTTGGCGTGGGAGAACTTGCCCGAGCTGGCGAAGGAGAAGCTGCTCATCGCGCGCTTGACGCGCTTGCTGCCGCACTCGGGGCAGGCGACCTGCTCGCGCTGGCTCAAGACCAGCTCCTCGAAGTCGGCCTTGCACTTGTTGCAGACGTACTCGTAGATCGGCATCGGCGTTGCTCCTAGATCAGGAACATGGAACAGCGGATCATTTACAACGCCGCCGGTGCGCCGTCAAACCGCGCGAGGGCCGAAATTCTACCTGCGCGCTGGGATTCGCGGCGAGCGATGGGGCTCTGCGAAGCTGCCAATGCGTCCGGTTTGCGTTGGCAGCTCCGGTGAACCATGACAAGTTACCGGCACCTCGCCACTGACAGTCAAAGGACGAGCAATGCAGCAAACAAACCGCAACTGGCTCCCGGACTATTGCCACCCGCGCTCGCTGCTGCCCAGCGTGCAGGAGACCATCATTCTGTTTCAGCAGCGGCCCTACCTGTTTCAGGACTTCGTCGGCAAGGCGATCACCTTCCTAGAGAGTGACATCGTCCGCGAGACCGGCTTCGTCTACGATCCGAAGACCGCGCTGCCCTGCAAGTGGAAGTGTGCCGATGAATCGGTGTTCGGCGTCGATCTCTGCCTCTACGCCTACACGGGACACTATCCGTTCGACAAGGGGAGGCTCGGGGGCCGGTTCAACGCGTCGTCGCTGCCGGCCGCCGTGCACCACTCCAAGTGCAACATCGACTTCGGTGGCGCGCACGTCGGCTACTGCTGCGACGGTGATCGCTTCGGTGGGATCGCCCGTCCGATGCACGAGAGCGAGACGTCAGCGGACTGCGGCTACCTGATGGGGGTCATCGATCCCTTCAGGGAAGTCTACGATGATGCGCGAAAGAACATCTTCCTCTACAGCCCCGACAACTGGCAGGTGTTGATCTCGATTCCCAACGAGTACCTGCAGCCGAGCTGGAGCAGCCACCACATCAAGCTGCTCGTCGATGTGGAGTCGCTGATCGTCGACCCTGTGCCCTACGACGTGAACAAGCCGTTCACCCACAAGATCGCGGGTCGATCGCTATTCCATGTCTCCCCGCGGTTCCTCGAGCGCCTGCCGGAGGGCTCGGCCGGGCGGTTCACCTCATCCGAGAAGACCCCGATCGGTGATGAGCTCGTCGCCGAGTATTTTCACATCTACGACTCGAAAGCCGACCTGGTAGACGGCTCGCCGGTCCATCGCTTCCTGCCGTACATGAAGTACATCCTCTCCTCCAAGGTGGCACCCTACCCGCTGAAGGCCGCGGTGACCCACTCCAACATCGAGCACAACCGGCTGGTTGACTGCGTGCGCGCCGAGCGCTGCCGGCCGGCGGCCTTCGCCAGCTTTTCGGGTGTCTTCATCGATCTGTACGACCCGCAGGTCGGTGCCTACGTCAACCTGTTCCAGCCGATCGGCGTAGCGATCAAGGCGGCCGGCAAGGCCCGTGAGGTGGAGTTCACCTCCGCCGAGGTCCATCAGATCTTCGACCGCCTGGAGCCAGCGGAGCCCCTGCTGCCCCTCGGTGGGGTGCTGGGCTACCCGCGGCCGGACCACGTCCTGGAGAACTTCAAATACCCCACCGTCGGCGAGTGAGCTGCCAATAGTCACCGCGAGCCGTCGCAGGCCAGCCAGCGAGCGTCAGCGAGCCGTCCTGGCAACCCAGCGAGCCGTCGCAGGGCAGCGAGCCGTCCTGGCAACCCCCAGCGAGCCGTCGCAGGGCAGCGAGCCGTCCTGGCAACCCAGCGAGCGTCAGCGAGCCGTTGTGGGGTGAGCCAGCGGCGAAGGCGCTGGCGAGGGGGCTTTGCGAAAGCCCTCTGTCAGAACGCATCGTCCAGGCCACGGACCTTGGCGTCGGTGACCATCAGCTTCATCAGGGCGACGACGTGGCGCTTCTCCTCGTTGATGATCTCGTCGAGCAGCTTGTCGCCGAGGGATTCCTTCATCGCCTCGTAGTAGAGCAGCGTCGTCTTCTCGAGGTTGAAGGCGCGCTCGAGCGCGTCCTGCTTGCTGTCGATCGCGTCGGTGTCCTTGGCGATGCCCTTGTCCTTGGAGAAGACGTCGGACAGGGCGATGGCCCGCAGGTACTCCTGCTGCCCGAACTGCATCGCCTCCTGCTTGTCGGGGAGCTGCTCCTTCAGCTTGGCGAAGCGCTGGGCGTGCTGCTCCTCGTCGCGGGCCAGCTGGGCGAATGCCTCGTGCAGCTCGCTGTCGTCCTTGAAGCGCCTGGCCAGCCTGCCGTAGAAGTGCAGGCCCAGCTTCTCGGTCTCGATCGCGAAGTCGATGGCCTTATCGATCGTGAGATCCTCAACCATAGGTTTCCTCCTGATGGGACAGCGCCGCTGCGTGTTTCTCTACCTTGACGCTGCATACCACACAGACACCCGCGCGTGAAGCCATCCGTGCGTGGCCGGCTGGCACGGCGAGAGGACAACCCGACAGGCAGGAATACGTCTACCTGGCGGAAATAATGGACATTAATGGCCGCCGCCCCAGTTGTCCATTTATCCGACCTCAATGGTTTGCTATTCGAAGCCTTAATGGGGGGTATCAAAAATTCAAATATGGTGGTGCCCGTGTCGATGGATATGTTAGATACCTCGGCTGCGGGCCGACCCGCGCTGCGATCCGTCAGGGGTTGACCGACATGCAGAGCAACCGCGAGGAGCGTTTCGAGCGCCTGCGCGCTGGGGACGTGATGATCCCGCTTGAGCAGTATCCGCGGGTCAAGCCGGACGACTCGTTGCGGCGTGCGATGAGCGTGATGGACCACGCCCAGCTCGATGTCCGTGGGAGGAAATCCCTACCTCGCTTGCTGCTCGTCGTCGATGACGGTGGCTCGCTGGTGGGTCTGCTACGGCGCCGCGACATCATGCGGGGGCTCGAGCCTCCGTTCCTCGGCGCCCAGCCCCTCGAGTACCGCAAGAAGCTCTTCGACGTCGGCGCTGACCCGGCGTTGCTCGCGCTGACCTTCCAGCGGACCGTGGGCGGGTGCGCAAGCAGGGCCGACGCCCGGTCAGCGATGTGATGCGCTCGGTCAGCGCCACCGTCGATCACCGCGACGGGATGATCCAGCTGATCTACGCGATGGTCACCAGCCGCCGCAGCCTGCTGCTGGTGACGAAGAAGGACCGGATCATCGGTGTCGTGCGGTCGGTCGAGGTCTTGGGCGAGCTGAGCCTGATCATCCGCGAGGACTGAATCGAACGACACTCTTCGTCAGACGTGGCACGAACACACCATCGAGCAAAGCCGTACGACCAGAGAGCCGCAGGGTAACAGCTCAAATGAGTAACAAGACCGACTCCACCGACTCCTCGAGCGCGGGCATCGCCGGGCC
>JAUVBO010000269.1 GCA_030591195.1 Pseudomonadota bacterium | reverse complement strand
GGCCTACAAGGCCGCCGAGGTCACCGAGCGCGCCGGTGGGCCACGCTGGCCCCACGCGCTCCTGCGCAGCCCAGTGAGTCGCGGGCAGTGAGCCACGGCCAATGAGAATCGGTCAATGAAGATATGGCTGGTCGACATCTTCGAGCCCCTGCCCGAGGACGGCTTTCCGCCCCAGCGCTACGCCCACCTCGCCGCCGAGCTGGGCCGCCGCGGCCACCAGGTGGTGCGCTTTTCGGCCGACTTCGTCCACCTGCTCAAGGCCTACCGTGACGCGCCGCCGACGGTCGGGAAGACCGAGATCGGCGGGCGGTCCGAGACTCGCCTGCCGACAAAGACCCGGCTGCTGCACGCCCCGGCCTACCGCGGCAACGTCTCGCTCCGGCGCCTGCTGAGCCACGCCGCCGTGGCCCTCGATGCCGGCCGGGTCCTTGACCGCGAGCCCCAGCCGCCCGAGTTGATCGTCGCCTGCTGGGGGCCGGTGGAGCTGGCGGCGGCCTGCGTTCGCTTCGCCCGGCGCCACCGGGTGCCGATCTGTCTCGACGTGCTCGACCCCTGGCCGGACTCGTTTGCCAAGGTCCTGCCCGCCCCGCTCGCGCGGCTGTCGAGCGTGCTGCTCTGGCCCCACCAGCGCCTCGCCCGCTGGACGGTCAGCCGCTGCGACGGCCTGACCGGCATCTCGCGGACCTTCGTCGCCTGGGCGCGCGCGCGGCGTGCCGACGGTGGCGCGGGCGTCGCCTCGGAGATCTTCTGGCCCTCGGCGCCCCGGCGTGGGGCCGGCGAGTCACGGCAAGGGGGGCCGCTGCGGTGCGTCTTCGCTGGCACCTTCGGCGCGATGTACGACCAGGAGCTGATCCTCGACGCAGCCGCCACGTTGCAGCGCAGCCGCCCGGGCGAGGTCCGCTTCGAGCTCGTCGGCGACGGCCCGCGCCGCCTGGCCATCGAGCGCCGCTTCGGCCAGCTGCCGAACGTGACCTTCCACGGGCGACTGCGCGCGGCGGCCCTCGACCGGGTGATGCACGGGGCCGACGTCGGCTTCTGTTGCTACCCCGCCGGCGCGCCGACGACTCTGACGACGACGTTCTTTTTCTACCTCAGCTACGGCCTGGCAGTGCTCGCCACCCCGCAGCAGGAGCTGGCCGAGCTCGTCACCGGCCACGGGCTGGGCAGCGTGGTCACCGACCGGACAACGCTGGTCTCGGCCATCGCCAGACTCGCCGACGACCGCGAGCGGCTGCGAAGCTGTCGACAGGCGGCGCTCGCCTTTGCCCACGAGCACAGCGTCGAGCAGGTCAGCCGCCGGATGGCGAGCTTCGTCGAGGCCCTCGCCCCCCGCCCCGCTCCGTGCGCTCGCGGCTCGTCTTGGCGAGCGTAGCTCGACTTATTTAGACTAAATACAGACTTGTATTCCGACCAACAAACGGTCATGTTTTGGAGATGAAGCCCATCCGCGTCGCCGAAGACATCGTCCCCGTGAGCGAATTCAAGGCCCAGGCTGCCGAATGGCTGCGCCGGGTTACGACCACTGGACAGCCCCTGGTGATCACCCACAACGGCCGGCCCGCAGGCGTTCTGCTGTCTCCTGAGGCGTTTGACCGGCTGGCCGAGCGCGCGCGTTTCGTCGACGCGGTGCAGGAGGGCATGGACGACTCGGAGGCAGGGCGAGTGACCGACCAGGCGACAGTCGCTGCCGAGATGAAGCGCCGGTATCGGGCGCGTGGTCGATGACGCCAGGGAGAGCGCGCGGGAATCCCGGTGCCGGCGGGACGAAGGACTGCGAGCTCATCGTGCGCTGGACCGACCGCGCGAGGTCTGACCTGATGCAGATCGCCGACTTCATCGCCGTAGACAACCCGACCGCCGCCGAGCACTGGGTCGAATCACTGATCGAGCTCGCCAACCGCGCTGCGGCTTTGCCCTTTTCAGGTCGTCGCGTGCCCGAGGTCGGTCGCGACGACGTGCGGGAGTTCCTGCTTCGTTCCTATCGCCTCGTCTATCGCGTCCTAGACCAGGCCGTCGATGTGCTGACCGTCTTCGAAGGGCACCGCTTGCTACCGGTCGAGATCATTGACGGTATCCCGGATGAGCGCGATCCACGTTGACGGTGGTAGGCGCGTGACCTGGACGGGGCCCGCGCCGGCCTAGACCCGGTGGCCGTAGTTGGTGTCGATCCAGTCGCGGTAGGCACCCGAGGTCACGCGCTCGATCCAGCCCGGGTGGTCGAGATACCAGCGGATCGTCTTCTGCAGCCCGCTCGTCAGGGTCTCGGCCGGTCGCCAGCCGAGCTCGTCGCTGATCCGGCGGCCGTCGATCGCGTAGCGCAGATCGTGACCCGGGCGGTCGGCGACGAAGGTCACCAGCTCGCGGTAGCTGCTGACCGAGACCTGCGGGTTGTCGGCCGCCGGGCGCAGGGCCTCGAGCAGGTCGCAGACGGTCTCGACCAGATCGATGTTGCGCCGCTCCTCGCCGCCGCCGATGTTGTAGGTCCGCCCCGGCTCACCCGCCTCGAGCACCCGCCACAGCGCCTCGCAGTGGTCGTCGACGTAGATCCACTCGCGGACGTTCTCGCCCCGGCCGTAGATCGGCAGGGACTCGCCGGCCACCGCGCGGGTGATCATCAGCGGCAGCAGCTTCTCCGGAAACTGGTAGGGCCCGTAGTTGTTGCTGCAGTTGGTCAGGATCACCGGCAGCCCGTAGGTCCGGTGGTAGGCCCGGGCCAGGTGGTCGGCGCCGGCCTTGGTCGCGGCGTAGGGCGAGCTCGGATCGTAGCGCGTCAGCTCGGTGAACGGCGGGTCGTCCGGGCCGAGCGAGCCGTAGACCTCGTCGGTCGAGACCGCCAGCAGCCGAAACGCCGCGGCCGCCTCGGGCGCGAGCTTCGACCAGTAGCGCCGCGCCTGCTCGAGGACGTTGAAGCTGCCGACGACGTTGGTCTCGACGAACGGCGCCGGGCCCTCGATCGAGCGGTCGACGTGGGACTCGGCGGCCAGGTGCAGCACCGCGTCCGGCCGGTGCTCGGCGAGCAGCGCGCCGAGCGCCTCGCCGTCGCGGATGTCGGCCCGGACGAACCGGTGGCGCGCGTCGTGCTTCAGGTCCGCCAGCGAGTCGAGGTTGGCGGCGTAGGTCAGCGCGTCGACGTTGACGACCTCGGCTCCCTTGTCGTGCACCAGCAGCCGCACCAGGTTGCTGCCGATGAAGCCGGCGCCTCCAGTGACCAGGATCTTCATCGCTCGATGATGCACCAGCGCCCGGGTTTGGCAAAGCCACACCGGTCGGCGCCGGGCCAACACTGGGCGCCCGAGCGGCGGGACGCGCGACGCGGAACCCGCGACGCAGAAGTCGCGAGGATGAATCGTCCGTGGCCGTAACGCGACCGGGTGGTCGTGTATCGTTGTCGGATGCCGCATCCGCCGCAGTAGCGCGACCACCCGGTCGCGTATCGTCGTCGGATGCCGCATCTGGGGCATGGTTGTCCATCTTGCGCTGGACGGGCGCCGTTCCTCGAGCGGGTGGTCGACTGTGAACTTGATCAAGCTCGCGCGATTCAAGCCGCCCCCCCCGCTGCAGCCCGCGCTTGCCCCGGTTGGAGCTGTTCGGGCAGACTCGCGCGATGCAGACGACCCTCGCCCCCGACACTGACCCGACCGCTTCGGCCACCACCGCTTCGGCCACCACCGCGACCGACGCCGGCTCCAGCGCCGACGACGCCGAGCTGACCGAGGCCCACCGCACGCTGGTGCAGCTCTGCCACGGCCGCAGTGGGGAGATCCCGGCCGACCTGCTGGCGCGCCACGTCCTGGCGGTGACCCCGCAGGCGAGCTGGACGGTGCGCCGGGCGGCGCTCGAGGCGCTGCTGCGCCGGCTGCGCTTTGCCCGCCGCGACGAGCTGGTGATCGCCTCGCGGCCGGCGCGGCGCCAGGTGCTCGGCAGCTACGAGACCCGGCGCCGCGGCTCGCGGGCCCGGCCCTACCGCAGCCTGCTCGAGGCGGTGGATCTGCCCCGGGGCAGCTGCGGCTGCCCCGACTTCGTCAAGAGCTCGCTCGGGCTGTGCAAGCACCTGCTGGTGGTGCTCGAGGACATCTACAGCAAGCCGCGGCAGCTCGCGCGCGCCCTCGCCAGCCAGCGGTCTGCTGCCACCGGCGGCCCGGCTGCCGTGCCGTCGTCCTTGCTCACCTGGGATCCGGTGCGACCGCTGAGCGGGCCGGGCGACTGGCTCGAGCGGCTGCGCTGGGTCGAGGGTGATGGCCACCGCCCGCCGGGCCGGCCGGCCAAGGCGCTGGTTGCGGCCCGGGAGCACTTCGCTCGCGAGCAGGGTGGGGTCTGGACCCTCGACGCGGTGCCCGGTGTCGACAGCAGCGGGGCCCTCGCCAGCGCTGGCGGGCTGCAGGCGCGCCTGGCGCTGGTCGATGATCTGCGGCGCCTGGCACGCCGCGCCGGTGAACACCGAGCGACCGGGAAGACGACGGCGGCGGCGGGGGTAGCCGTCGCGCCGGCGCTGGGCCCGTTGCTCGAGCGCGAGCACCAGCGGCTGTGGCTCGCCGGCGAGAGCACGCGGGTCGGCGCGCAGCTCGGCCGGTTGCTGCGCAGCCTGCGGCGGCCACTCTACCCCTACCAGCTCGAGGGCGTGCAGCGCTTCTTCAGCCGTGGGCGCCTGCTGCTCGCCGACGACATGGGGCTGGGCAAGACAGTGCAGGCGATCGCGATCTGCCACGCGCTCTTTCGTGCCGGCGCGGTGCGGCGCGGGCTGCTGGTCGTGCCGGCGAGCCTCAAGAGCCAGTGGCAGGGCGAGTGGCAGCAGTTCACCGATGTGCCGGTGACGGTGGTCGAGGGCGGGCCTGCCGAGCGCGCCGCGATCTACCGGCGCAAGAGAGCGCCGGGCTTTCTGATCGTCAACTACGAGCAGGTGCTGCGCGACCTCGACCCGCTGCTCGGGTGGGATGCCCAGCTGGTGGTGCTCGACGAGGCCCAGCGGATCAAGAACTGGGCGACCAAGACCGCCGCGTACATCAAGCGGCTGCAGCCGGCGCTGCGGCTGGTGCTGACCGGCACGCCGATGGAAAACCGGCTTGAGGAGCTGGCCTCGATCATGGAGTGGGTCGACGAGATGGCGCTCGAGCCCCGCTGGCGGCTTGAGCCCTGGCACCTCGGCCGCGACGCCGGCGGTGGCGACGGTGGCCGGGCAGACCTCGCGGCGGCGAGTGACCTCGATACCCTGCGCACGCGGCTCGCGCCGAGCATGCTGCGCCGGGTGCGACGCGAGGTGCTCGACCAGCTGCCGCCGCGCACCGACACGCGCGTCTCGGTGCCGTTGACCGAGGCCCAGGAGGTCGAGCACACCGCGCTCGTGCAGCCGATCGCGAGCATTCTGCGCCGCGCCGAGGGTCGGCCGTTGATGCAGCCGGAGTTCCTCAAGCTCATGATGCTGCTCACCAAGCAGCGCATGATCTGTAATGGTCTGGGTTTGCTCGACTTCGATGAAACCTGGAACAGCATTCGCTCAACGCCACCCGCGGCTCCGGTGCTGGCAGGGCTGTCGAGCCCCAAGCTCATCG
>JAUVBO010000569.1 GCA_030591195.1 Pseudomonadota bacterium | reverse complement strand
CGCGCCTGCGCACCATCGCGGCCCTCGAGCGTCGCCTGGCGGCGTTCAAGTCAGCCCTGGGCGCCGCCGAGCAGGTGCTGGTGGTGGAGTCCGACGGCGGCGTCCGCACCCTCAGCGAGAGCCTGCTGCTGGCCGGAATGTCGGTGGAGACCACCGAGTACCTCGACGAGGCGCTGCGCCGGGTGGCCGATGGCGGCGTGCTGCTGCTGGTGGTCAGCGCTCCCCTCGACGAGCAGCAGACGACCTCGCTGGTCGACGCCCTGCACCGGGTCGATCCCCACATCGAGCTCGCCCTGGTCACGCCGGCGCCGACGGTGGAGCACGCGCTGATGGCGCTGCGGTTGGAGGTGGCGGCCTACATCCCGTGGCCTCCGGCCACCTCGATGTCGAGCATCGCCGTCCGCCTGCGCGACATCCTGCTGCGCGGGCGCCAGGCGCGCCTGGTGGACAACCTCTTCGTCGAACTCTACAACGAGACCTCTCGAGCCCTCGGCGAGCCCGCCGCGGCGCAGGACCAGGCGTTCGAGATCTTCCGCTTGCTGATCGGCCTCGACCACCTGGAGGCGGGATCGCACGCCGCCGAGCCCTCGCCGGAGCTGGCGTCGGGTGCCGAGTCCTCCGAGCCGCTGGCCGCGATCCAGCAGCTCGATGCGGCGCTGAGCGAGATCCTCGAGGGACTCGACCAGCGTACCGTCGCGCTCGATCCACCCGAGCTGATCGATCCCGGTCCCCCGAGCGAGCGTCGCAACCACGCCCGGGTGGCCGACAACCAGTTCGTGCGTTTCCGCCGGCAGACGGCCTCCGCGTCGGTCCTGGCCTACCTCGGTGATCTGAGCGAGGGCGGGGTCTTCGTCCGCAGCAGCCACCTGCTCGATCGTGGTGACGTGGTCGAGGTCGACATCAACGCCGAGTATCAAGGCAACCGCTACCTGGTCTGCTGCCGCGGCGAGGTCGCCTGGGTCGCGCGGGACGAGGCGGCCTCACCGATGGCGCCCGGGTTCGGAGTGCGGTTCCTCGAGCCGCCCGATGACGTGGTGGCCTTGCTCGGGCAAATGGTCGTCGACCGTCAGGCCGATCTCGACGAGCAAGAATAGCCCTCGCCGAGGAGGAACCTTCAGCCGATGGTGCCGCCCCAGGCCTGGCTGCAGTAGGCGAAGGTTGCCGACTTGTCGGGCCGACCGACCATCTCCAGCCGTGACGTGAGCACCGGTCGCCGCCCCTCGAACAGCAGACGGGCGCCGGGCTGGGGCCGGGACGTCAGCCGCCGCTTGCCCTCGATCACAGCGCCGATCAGGTGGCTGCGGACTGCCCAGTGGTGGCGGTCCCACTGTCCGGTGACCCGGTCGCGGACAGCGACGCAATCACTGAAACGGCAATGATATTCGGAATTTCTTGTCAGGTACACGACGTGGCGACGACGCTCGCGCATTTTGGGCATTTCCTCCGCTGCAACCCAAGCATCGTACGCCAGGTAGGCAATTGTACCAAATTAACCTACATGTGGGTGAGAGTCGCTACGGACGGCTGGCCGCGCCGCGGGTGACGCAAAACACGTGGGCCTCGATCTTCAGCTGATTGCGACCCGACAGGTTGCGGTACTCGCAGCGCCACGAGGCTGGTTGTTTCGTCGTATCGGCCACCAGCGCCCCGGCCTGGCCAAGGGCGCCGAGCCACGAGGGCCGGGCGCCGCAGCCGCCGCTGACCAGCAGATCTTTGGGCCGGCGGCAGGCGGCCACCACCGCGCCGCTGAGGTGGGCGCCGATGGTCAGCTGGGCCGACGCCCGGTAGACCTGGCTCTTGTGCGCATAGCCACCAGGGGGCCCCTCGGGGCCCGCGGGACCACGAGATCCCTGGGGTCCCTGGATGCCCTGGGGGCCTTGCAATCCCTGAGGCCCCTGAGGCCCTGGGGGGCCTGGCACGCCCTTGGGGCCAGCCGGACCTTGCTCGCCCTGGGAGCCCTTGGGGCCGGGCGGTCCGGCCGATCCCGTCGGTCCAGGCGGTCCCTCGGGACCCGGGGGACCCGGGGGACCCGGGGGGCCCTTGAGCTCGAGGTCCGGGGTGGCGGCCAGCGCCCGCGCGATCAGCTTGGCGTCGGGCAGGACGCCCTGGGTTTCGATCCTCGTCAGGCGCCCCTCGATTCGCTGCAGCACCCTTGCCAAGGTGTGCTTGCCGTGCAGTACCACGCGGGTAGTCGGCGTGGGCGGTGGGGGTGGCGCCGGTTCCTTCTTCCGCAAGCAGCCGCCGGCGAGCATCGCGGGCAGGGCGGCGAGCAGCCATCGGTGTCCCAGAAGAAGCGCTGGCATCCTTGTGATTATACGCGCCGTGGCCCCAACAGCCATTTTCTTGCCCGCCCGATCTGCCCATGTTACCCGACATATAGGGCCTTCAGCTGGCAAAAAGGGGCGATCATTGATCCACCTTCTCAACGTCACCAAGACCTTCGGACCCGAGGTGGTGGCGCTGCGCGACGTCACCCTTCGCGTGGCCAGGGGCGAGCTGGTGCTGATCACCGGGCCGAGCGGCGCCGGCAAGACCACGCTGTTGCGGACGATCTTCGCCGCCGAGCGCCCGGATGCGGGACAGATTCTCGTGGCTGGCCGCAACGTCTCGCGGCTTCGGCGCAGCGCCGTGCCCTATCTGCGGCGCAACATCGGCGTCGTCTTCCAGGACTTCAAGTTGCTGGCCAAGCAGACGCCGCTGACCAACGTGGCGATCGCCCTCGAGATCCGTGGGCTGGGCCGCAAGCAGGTGCGTCAGCGTGGCCTCGAGGCCCTCGCTGCGGTGGGCCTCGAGGGCAGGGCCGTCGAGCGGACCCGGGTCAGCGCGCTGTCGGGCGGCGAGCAGCAGCGGGTGGCCATCGCCCGCGCGCTGGTCGGCGAGCCGGCGATCCTGCTCGCCGATGAGCCCACCGGCAACCTCGATCCCGAGCGGTCTCACGACATCCTCGACCTGCTCGACCAGATCGCCCGGCGTGGCACCACCGTGCTGCTGGCGACCCACGATCCGATGGTGGTGCAGAACGCCACCTGCACGCGGGTCCTGCGGCTGGAGGACGGGCGCCTGGTGGACCAGGTGGCTGGCGTCCGGGCGCCCCTGCGGCCGCGCTACGCGGTCGAGGACCACGCGGCCTGGGGTCTGCCGCTCGAGCCCGTGGAAGCGCTGACGTGAGCCTCCTCGGCCACTTCCTCCGGCAGGCGCTACGGGGCATGCGCGCCAACTCGCTGATCCAGCTCGCCGCAGTGGGCGCCATCGGCACCGGCTTGCTGCTGGTCGGGCTGGCCGTCACCGCGGCGTTCAACATCGACCGGCTGACCGCCGGCTGGGGGCGCGGCACCCACCTGACCGTCTACCTCTCCGCCGATGCACCGGCGGCCCGGGTCAGCGCGCTCGAGCGGCTGCTGCGCAGCCGCCGGGAGGTGGCCCAGGTCGAGCGGATCAGCTCCGCCGAGGCCCGCCGACGGCTGGCCGAGAGCCTCGGCGGCCACGCCGGCTTGCTCTCCGACATCGAGCCGGACTTCCTCCCGGCGTCGCTCGAGGTGCGCCTCGCCGAGCAGGTCTCGGCCGCCCGGGTCCGACCGTTGATCGCCCTGCTCGGCGCGGCCCGGCACGTCGACGAGGTCGAGTACATGGGCCAGTGGTCCGACCGGCTCGGCGCCACGGTGGCGCTGGTCCGCCGGGCGGCCTCGCTGGTGGCGCTGATCATCGCGCTGGCCTGTGTCTACATCGTCGCCACCACCATCCGGCTCGGCGTCTACGCTCGCCGCGAGGAGATCGAGATCCAGCAACTGGTCGGGGCCACCGACGCCTTCATCCGCGCCCCGCTGCTGATCGAGGGCGCGCTCCAGGGCGCCATCGGCGCGCTGGTCGCCGTCGGCTTGCTCTTCGGCATCTATCGCTGGATCACCCCTGGCGCGCAGGAGGCGCTCGCCTCGCTGTTGAGCAACGTCCAGCTCTCCTTCCTCTCGAT
>JAUVBO010000953.1 GCA_030591195.1 Pseudomonadota bacterium | reverse complement strand
GGGGCTGGAGGTCTATCGGGGGCTGCTCGACGACGATCCGCGCTGCGCGGCGGCGATGCGGGCGGCGGGGCAGATCTACCACCGGCTCGGTCGCTGGGCCGACCTGATCGAGCTACACCGGCAGGAGCTTGGCGGCGATCAGCGCGATCCGGCTGGCGTTCACTGTCGCATCGCGAGGATCTACGAGGACGAGCTGGGTGATCGCGATCGGGCGATCACCGCCTTTCGCGCGGCGCTGGCGGCCGATGGCGGCAACACGCCGGCGTTGGCGGCGCTCGAGCGGCTGCTGCGCAGCAACCAGCGCTGGCCCGACCTGCTGAAGGTGCTCGCGCGCTACGCCGAGGTCCGCGAGGAGCCGGTGGCCCGGGCGGACGCGCTCTGCCGGGCCGCCGAGATCGCCGAGCTGCACCTCAACGATCTCGACCGCGCGGCCGAGCTCTACCGCCAAGCTCGCGCCGTCAGCGGGGCAGGGGCGTCCCAGGCAACCTTCGGCCTGGTCTGGGTGCTGACGCGTCAGGGGCGCTTCGCCGAGCTAGTCGAGGCCCTCGGCGAGCTGGTCGAGGCCCTCAAGGACGCGGGCGCCGCGGCCCAGTTCCGCCTGCTGCGTGCCCGGTTCGAGGAGCTGCGCCTCGGCAAGAAGCCGGCGCTTGGCGACTACGAGGCGCTGCTGGCCACCCTGCCCCAGGGCGACCGGCTGCGCCAGGAGCTGACTCGCGTCAAGCGGCTGACCGACGGCTCCGACCTGGCCGGATGGCTCCAGCAACGGGGCGGCGAGTGCGACGACCCGATGCTCGCGGTGGCCTACTTGCTCGAGGGCGCGTTCTTGATCGAGCTCGGCGCCGCCGCTCAGACAGGAGACAACCTCGAGCTCTGCGAGCAGGCGCACCAGCGGCGGCCCGACGATCCGCTGGCGATCTGGGCCCTCGAGCGCGCCCTCTGGCGTCATGACGACTTCGGCCGCCTGGCCCAGCTCTACGAGCAGGAAGCGACGCTCGAGATCGACCCGCTGCAGAAGACCCTGCGCCTCTCGGCCGCCTCTTCGGCCTACCTCAAGGCGGGCCTCGCCGGGGAGGCGGCGCGGACGGCGCGGGCGGCGCTGGGCACGGACTCGCGCTCTCTGCCGGCGCTGCGGCTGCTCGTCCAGCTGGCCGACGCAGCGGAGGACTGGGTCGCGCTGGCCGACATCAACGACCAGCTCGCGGCGGCCTGTGCCCACCGCGGTAACCGGCTCGCGGCGAGCCGTCGGGCCGCGGAGCTCTGGGCCGAGCGAGTCGGTGACGACACCCGGGCCCTGAGCAGCCTCAAGTTCGCCCTGGCCACCGAGCCGACCGACGCCGCCGCCTTCGCCGCGGCCGAGGCGATCTACCGACGCCGAGGTGAGCACGCCGAGCTGTCGGTGCTCTTCGAGCAGCGGATCAAGTCGACGGACGAGGTCGACGACCGGCTGCGGCTGCTCAAGCGCCACGCCGACCTGCTGCACCACGACCTGCAGCAGCCCAACCGGGCGATCGGGTTGCTCAAGGAGCTGCTGAGCCAGCGCCCGGGCGACGAGGACGCTCTCGGCGAGCTGGCCGAGCTGCACGCGCTCAAGGAGCACTGGTCCGATGCGGCCACCGTGCTGCTGTCGCTGATCGAGCGCACGAGCGACGAAGAGCGCCGCTACCGGGCCCAGCTCCGGCTGGCCGAGCTCTACTTCACCCGACTGCACGAGCCCCAGCGCGCCCGCGAGGTGCTCGGCGAGGTGCTCGGCCAGCGCCCCGCTGAGATCAAGGCCAAGCAGCTGCTGATCGACCTGGCGGTCAATGGCGGCCAGTGGGACGAGGCGCGCGGGATGCTCGAGGAGCTCGCCGCCGCCGAGGATGCCCGGATGCAGGTCTGGGCCCTGTCGCGGCTGGCCGACGTGGCGAACATCGGCTTGCGCGACCAGGAGCTGCGCCGACGCTACGAGCGGGAGGCGCTGACCGAGGCGGCGACGGACCGCGAGCTGCTCGACCAGCTCGCCGAGGGTTACTGGGCGCGGCGCCAGCAGCGGCGTCTGCTGCACCTCGGCGAGGAGACGATCAAGACCACCACCCGCGCCGACATCGTCGTCCCGCTGCGGGTGCTCGTCGCCCGGCTGCTGCTCGAGGAGGGCAGCGATGCTGGCCACGCGCTCTCGCTGCTGCGCGACAGCCTGGTCGCCGAGCCGAAGAACGAAGAGGTGCAGCTGCTCTTTGCCCAGGCGCTCGAGGCAAACGGCGAGGACGAGGCAGCAGTGCAGGGCTACCGGCGGATCCTCGAGACCACCGTCGACTGTGTGCCGGCCCACCAGGGGCTGGCGCGTCTCTTCTCGCGGCTCGGTCGTCCGGAGCTGGCAGCGGCGGCGGCCTCGGTGCTCGAGATGTTCGGCGCAGCCGACGCCGACGAGACCATCGGCGCGCGCACGCTCGAGGACGGACCTCCACCCGGCGGTCGGATCGAGCTGTCAGAACGTTTCGGGTTGCCCGGCGAGCTACGGGTGGTCGCCAGCCTGCTCGAGCCGGCGTTGCCCCACCTGGGAGAGGTCTACCCGCTCGAGGGGCAGCGCGAGGCCCTCGCGCCAAGCCATCCGTCAGCCGTGGCCTGCCAGCGGATCGCCAGCGCCCTGGGCGTCGGCGCGGTGCGAGCGGCCGTCGGCCACGGTGCGGGGGCAGTCGCTGGGCTCGGAAACCCGATCCCGCTGCTGCT